>CANETR010000247.1 GCA_947441325.1 Saprospiraceae bacterium | reverse complement strand
TGATTTGCCAATGAAGCAGCGGGCCAAATGACTAGTTCTCTGACCTTTGCACTGCTGTCCATAACCTCAAGCAGTACTTTTTCTCCCTGGGTTTCATCCATAAGGGCGTCAAAGTCTACATTTGCCCCGACTTTTTCACCGTTTACAGATAGAATTATTTCTCCGGGATATAAACGGCTATCAGGCTTAGCTGCAGGCGTGCCTTCCAAAACCTTGGAAATTTTAAGCCCTTTCGCTGTATTTATTACTTCAACTCCCAAAAGCCCTGTTTTTACAGTTTGGGTTGATTTGGGATTATCCCCGCTGTAAAGTCCCATATGACTGGCATTCAACTGCCCCAACATCAGATTAAAGAAAAACTGAAAATCTTCTTTGGTGGAAGCTTTCAGGCATAGGGGCTCGAACTTTTCTCTTAGTTTTTTCCAATCTTCTCCATGGAATTTGGGGTCATAAAAACCTTCATTCAATGCGCTCCAGCCTTCATTAAAAATCTGTTTCAATTCTTCTTCGAGTACAATTTCCATTTTGGCGGAAACAGGGCGGCTTTCAGATTTTGAATCTTTGGTTTTCAAGGCATTTAGACTTCCTCCAGAGCTTAGATAATACAAGGTTTCCCCGTCGGCAGAAAGTTCAAGCGAAGCGGGATTCTGTTTGCCGTCCACCAATTCTTTCATTTCAGTTCCATCCCATTTTATCTGACAAAGCGACTGAACAACCGTAAAATCTCTTCTGCCATCGCGGCTGTTTACATAATAAAAGGTTTTGGCATCGGGCGAAAGGCTGTATTGCGATTCATTGCCAGGATAAGCGGTTACCTGTTGCAAACGAAGGTGAATGTCTTTAAAGTCAATCTCAACAGCTTGAACTGTTTTGTCTTTATCTTTATCTTTTGACTTATCTTTTTTCTCATCTTTGGATGACAGCTCCTCCCTTTTCCATTCCTCCTTAGTTTTCAGATAATCTTCTTCTAGCAACCAACAGAACCAAATATCGGTATCGCCATTATTTCTCGACGAGGTAAAAGCCAGCTTTTTTCCATCGGCAGACCATTTCGGATTTCCGTCGTAACGTGGGTGCATAGTAATATTGACTGGTTTTACCGAATCCTGCGCATGATGAATAAAAACTTCCTGATTAAAACTCAAATCAGACAGTTCATAAGCTAACCATTTTGAATCGGGCGACCAACTGACACTATTAGCAGCGGCCCAGCCATCTATAAGTTTTGTTTCTTTTTCAAATTTTGTGAATGCTGAATCCAGCTCTGCAATCCAAAGCTGACCTCTACCCCTAGCAAAAGCCAGTTTTTTACCATCGGGAGACAAAACAGGATCTTTATCGTCTAAGTCAGATGCTGTCAGTTTATTTGTTTTAAACTTCAAGGTTTTAAAAAGGTCTTTCTCCGTTGTATCTGCAGATGAAATCGTAAAAAAGTCATAATTTTTATTCTCATCTGACATGTAAAGCAGGGTTCTGTCATTTAACCATAATGGGCTGCGGTCGCGAGCTGCACCTGAGGTTAAACGTACTGATTTAGAGTCCTCTTTGTCGTTGGCCGATACAAAAAGTTCGCCATGTACACAAAATGCAATCCATTTACCATTTGGAGAAACAGTATATTCATCCATTTTGCTGAAAGTTTTCTTTTGAACAGGATCAAAACGATAGTCGGCAGCAATATTGACAATTATTTTCTTGGGATTGCCGCCCTCAGTCGCTATGCTGTACAGTTCATCACCAATCTGATATACTATGGTTTTTCCGTCTCGGCTTAGGTCGAATGATAAAATACCATAATCGCCTCTTATAGAAGTAAGTGCAGAAACTGATTCAGCCTTTTCCCTGTTTTGGCTCAATTTCATCTTGTAGATGTTGTTTCTGCCATTCTGGGAACTTAAGAAATAAAGGGTTTTATCATCAGACCAGCGGACATTGAAGTCATTGCCTGCAAAATTGGTCAGCTCGAAATATTTATCCGTTTTTGGGAAGTAAATCCAAAGGTCTCTGTTGGCAGGTCCGCGGTAAGCTTCGCGCTCTGCTCCACAGGTACCACGAACCAACGCAATAGCTGTTGCATCGGGCGAATAAACAGCCTCCATTGCTAATGCATCGAGTTTGCGTTCTGGTGTTGAGCCAGCTATTGATACAGTGTAAACTTCCAGTTCACGTTCAACCTGTGCAAAAAGTCTTCTGGTAGTAAAAAGTATTTTTTCATTACCATCCCAGCTGATTGGCATATCGTTGTAAGAACCCCATGTCAGCTGTTTGGGTGTACCACCTGAAGAAGGTATTACAAAAACATCATTGTTGCCATTTCGGTCACTACCAAAGCTGATATTTTTTCCATCGGGACTCCAGATGGGACGACTTTCATAACCCTCGTGTATGGTGAGTCGCAAGGG
Organism: Saprospiraceae bacterium; assembly: GCA_947441325.1. Taxonomy (GTDB): domain Bacteria; phylum Bacteroidota; class Bacteroidia; order Chitinophagales; family Saprospiraceae; genus Saprospira. The sequence goes on along the minus strand of CANETR010000247.1, from coordinate 2,249 downwards.
TGAACCACCCGCCAATGGCATTGTCCAAATATCGCCCTGATAAGAAAAGGCCAAAGTTTTGCCATCGGGACTGATAGCAGGCTGCATGATTAGGGGCGATTGGGCAAATAATAGAACTGGGAAAAATATTAATAAAAATCTGATGAGATACATATAGCATTTGGATTTAGACTTGGCGCAAAGATATAGTTTATATGTCTAAGTCCAAAACCAAAAAAAATAGCTTTTGTTCGTATTAAAATAATTGCTTGTTGGAATTTTTAATTATCTAGATTTGTTTCTAATTTTAGAAAATCTTTTTGCTTGGTATATCTTTTTTTAGTTCATCAATTACTGTTATTTATATGAATAGATCTGAAATTCAACTTCGAGACCAACTACTCTATTTACTTGAGGGAATGGACAGAAAGCTCCTTCAACGTGTTTATGATTACACTAATGGTTTGATTGCTGGCACAAATGATGCAGTTAATGAAGATTGGTGGGATTCATTAACGGATGAACAAAAACAAATTATTGATCAGGGAATTGCAGAAAGTGGCTCAGATGAACTTATATCAGAGAAAGAAATGAGTCTAAAGGTTAAAGCACTTTTTAATAATCAAATTTAATGTAATCGTGCCAAAGTCTATAAAATGGACAAGTGTTGCCTACAACTCTTATCTAAATTTTCTATCGAGACTGATACAGTCAGACGCAACAGTTCTTGCAAAAAAAATCAATGTAGTTCTATCGAAGAAACTAAAAGTCCTTAAAAGTTATCCCTTTATTGGTACTTTAACATCAAAAAGAAGAGCAAGAAAGTTAATTTTAACTAATAATATTTTCATAATTTATTCAATATCAGAGAATCATATAACCATCTTAGCTTTTATAGATGCAAGAATAAATCACAATTTCTAAGTAGTGTAGCGCATTTACGATTCTAATATTAAATGTATAACTCAGAAATTTACTTTAGTTTTTTTCAAAAAAATGCCCCCAAATAGTGACTAACTTTTGGGGGCATTTCAAATCTAAAAAACTGCGCTTATAATATTACTTACCTTTTTTCTTGTTCTTTTTCATTTCCTGCTGCTGCTTCAGGGCCTCTTCATAGCGTTGCTGAAAAGCTGATTTTGGTTTAGGGTTATTTTTCCTGTTTTCCATATCTGCTTCGAGCTTTTTCTTGTTGATAATCACATTTTTAACCAAGAAGGTTTGAAGGATATTCAACAAATTGGAGAATAACATGTAACAAGTAAGACCCGCTGCCCAACTGTTCAAGGCAAAGAAAAAGATAACCGGGAAACTATATTGCATGTACATCATCATTTTGGCATTTGCTCCCCCTGCCGACATATCCATCTGCTTGCTATTGTAAATCAAGAAAGCAAACATAGAAATACACCATAACAAGGTAAACAAGCTGACGTGGTCGCCATAAATTCCACTGATAATAGGTACTTGACCAAAATCCCAGATTGAATCGTAGCTGACAAGGTCATCGGCCCAGAGGAATCCTTTTTGTCGGAACTCAATCGATGCGGGGAAGAATCGGTAAAGCGCAATCCATATTGGCATGGTCAGCAACATTGGCAAACAGCCTCCAAGCGGATTTACACCATATTCGCCGTACATGCGCATTTGTTCCATTTGCATGCCCTGCGGATCGTCCTTATATTTCTTCTTCATTTCATCCAATCGGGGACGGAGGATACTCATCTTTACGCCCGATTTTAACATCGAAAACTGCAGCGGGAATAAGAGCACTCTTATCAAAAGCGTAAGGATGATGATAATTAGTCCGTAACTTGGGATAAAGGTACCGAGGAAATTGAACAATGGGCGAATCACATAACGGTTGATAACACCGAAAATACTCCATCCGAAAGGAATTACCTGCTCCAAACCGTTATTCATTTTAGAAAGAATATCGTGATTGTTTGGACCAATGTAGAATTCCATATCATAAACAATGGAATTTTTGTCATTTAATGGCAAACTCACAACACTATTCAGATTTTTCAAATGCGCCTGTTTAAGATCCGTCATTTCGGTTTTCAATTCAGCTGCATTAGGTTTCAAATCACCTTTTACAATTAAACTGACATTGAAAAACTGCTGCGCATATGATATCCACTGGATGTTTTTTTCAATTTTTTTGTCAGCACTACTTGCACAGGTACAGTAGCTTGGGCTCGATTCAACTTCTTTGAAGTGAATGGAGGTCATACGCTGTTCGTACTGATCATTCTTTTCAATTTTCG
>CANETR010000246.1 GCA_947441325.1 Saprospiraceae bacterium | reverse complement strand
CTATCGCCAGTGTTCCCCCGGGTAAATACCTTATACAGTGCCGTGCCGTTGGTTACGACAGTGTTGGTGTAGAAATTACGGTTGAGACAGGAAAGATGTTAAATTTCAATATTTCGATGGTTCCTTCTTCTTTAAAGACAGAAACCGTTGAAGTTAGCGCCCAAAGAGAAGAATCACAGACCGATACCAGAGTTTCTGTAGTAAGAATAACGGCCAAAGACATTCTCAGACTACCTTCAGCGGGTGGCGAATCGGATTTTGCACAATATCTTCAGGTTATTCCGGGTGTTATCTTCACTGGCGATCAGGGCGGTCAGATATATATACGTGGAGGTGCGCCAGTTCAAAATAAAATTATTTTGGATGGGATGACCCTATTAAATGCCTTTCACTCCATTGGCTTTTTCTCGGTTTTCGAAACGGAGGTAATTAGAAGCATTGATGTTTACACAGGTGGTTTTAGCGCAAAGTATGGCGGCAGATCTTCTGCAGTAATTGACATCAAAACCAGAGATGGTGACAAAAAAAGATTTTCTGGTATGTTGAGTGCCAATCCTTTTGTTTCTAAATTCCTGTTCGAAGGGCCAATCATTAAACTCGATGAAAGCAAAGGGAACAGCCTTTCCTTTATGATTACCGGAAAGCATTCTTACCTTAATCAGACTTCAAATTGGTTTTATAAGCCAATCTTGGAAAGACCCAGAACAGAAGCGGCAAATACTACCCTACCATACAGTTTTACCGATTTTCATGGAAAATTGTCATTTAACACTTCTAATGGTAGTCGCTTAAACGCCTTTGGTTTCAGCTTTATTGATAATTCAAACTTTACTGATGTTGCTCAATATAAATGGAATTCTGCTGGTGGTGGACTCGATTTCAGAATTGTGCCTGGTTCTGCCAAATTGATCATGGAAGGCAATATAGGCTATTCAAACTATGCTGCAAATTTCATTGAAGGAGACAGCGCAAAAGAACGTTTCAATAAGGTTAGCTGCTTTAATGCCAATGTAAATTTCTCCTACTTTTTGGCTAGAAACTCTGAGGTTAATTATGGTTTTGAGTTAAATACCTACACTACAGATTTCAGATTTACAAACAATAGGGGCATTGAGTACCGAAACAACAAACAGTCGAACAATGAAGTTGCCTTCTATCTTCGCTACAAAGGTCTAGTAGGCAAAGCTGTTATTGAACCTAGTTTAAGAGCACAATACTATGCAACGCAGGGCGGTTCATTCAGAGCTGAGCCACGATTGGCATTAAAATATAATATTAATAATTCTTTGCGTTTCAAAATGGCAGGTGGCCTTTATTCTCAGGGTGTCATCAGCTCTGTTGACGAACGTGATATTGTAAATCTTTTTGTTGGCTACCTTGGTTTTCCAGATGTTCAAGTTCAAAAAATCATAGGTTATGATTCTGTTCAAAGAAGACCATTATATGGCAACACAAAATCAAATCTTCAAACTTCGATTCATGCAATTGCCGGTTTTGAAGCAAATATCAGCAAAAACATTTCTATAAATATTGAGCCTTATTGGAAGTGGTTTCCACAAATTGTTGGTTTGAACCGCAACAGAAAAGACGATAAAGATCCTGCCTACATTGCAGAAAATGGCCAGGCATATGGAATTGATTTTAACGGCACCTACGAAAAAGACCAGTTTTACTTTTACCTGGCTTACTCACTGGGCTATGTAACTCGTGACGACGGAATTCAAAAATATTATGCATCTTTCGACCGCAGACACAATATGAATATTGTAAGCTCTTACAAATTCAGAATTGGAAAGATGAAAGAAATGAGTCCTGAAGAAAAAAGAACTAAAACGGAACATCCTTTTGAAGTTTCTCTCAGATGGAATTTGGGTTCGGGCTTCCCTTTCACTGCAACACAAGGATTTTATTCACAATTTAATTTTCAGGATGGTATCAATACCGATTACATCACCCAAAACAACGATCCTGATGTTGAGCTAGGCGTAATTTATTCTGAACTTATAAATACCAAACGATTGCCATATTATCACAGGCTCGACTTTTCCTTGAGATACACCGTCGATTTTGGTAAAAAAGCAAAACTTTTACTGAATGCCAGTATCACAAATGTATATGACCGTCCAAACATCTTTTACTTTGACAGGATAAGGTACCGCAGGGTAAATCAGTTACCTATCTTACCTGCATTGGGCGCTGTTTTTAAATTCTAAATTTCAGAGGATTCTACCAAGAATCCTCTTTTTTTTTGTCAATTTTTCTTCCATTCAAAATCAATTCATTTAAACCGCCTTAAACTTTCCTTTTTTTATCAGAAATCTTGATTTGAATTTTTAATTTACCAAAAATGCTTATATTTGCGACCGATTAAACTATGCAAACATTAAATAATTATAAAAACCATCAAAATGAAGCAGTTATATTTAAGCTGTTTGTTTGCTTTGCTAAGCATTGCAATTTCAAACGCACAGGAGCTCAAGGATAGTTTCGAGGTTTACTTCGAATTTAACAAGGCTGTACTGAAACCAAATAGCAAAGCCACTATTGACTCCTTTTTAGAAGTATCAAAAACACGCCGTTTAAAAGTACGTGTTGCAGGTTATACTTGCGAAATTGGAACAGACAACTACAACATGGGTCTTTCTGAGAAACGTGCAATTTCTGCCTTTGAATACCTCAAATCAACAGGTGAACCTGAAGATAAAATCGAACTTTTCTTCTACGGTGAGAAAGAATTGAAATATGGTTCAGGTGGTAAGGCTGAAAACCGTCGTGTTTTCATTCTTTTTGCTCTTGAAGATGATGATCGCGATACGCTTTTGAGAAGCGGTTGTATGGAAGTTTTTGTTGAAAAAGGTACTTTCAAACCTAACAAAAACAAAAATATTCAATTCGAATACAAAACTTTCCCTACTGCCAATGCCCTCAAAGCTGCCAATATCACAATGACAGATGTTAATGGCAAGAGATATTACACTAATGGTGTTGCTTATTTTGATGCTAAATTTAATGGCGCAGCATTAGAGCCTGGCAAAACAGTAAAAATTAAACTTCCTGCTGTAGGTACCTCTGAAGATGGATTCATGCTTTACACAGGTGTTGACCAAGGTGGTAAAATTGTATGGAAACCAACTGGCCGTTCTTGCGGAGCTATTGAAAAAAATGGCGATTGCAACACTTACAATTTCGACTTCCAACAAACTGGATATTGCGGATGTCTCAAGCCACGTGCTTGCGAAGAAGATTGCAGCGAAGATCCATTCGGTGGTCTTAAATCTCCAGACCTCAAAGCAGCTGATGTTCGTTACAGCGCTGCCAAAACTATTGCAAAAATCCCAACTGGCATGTACAAATCTGATATTTCAGGTTTGAAAGTTGATGTTGTTGATGATACAAACTTCGAAGAAGATCTTGATCTTTGCGAGCAGTTCACTTTCGGTGTTGTAACTGAAGACTGGTATCCTGCTTACCGCAGCATGAAAGCTTCTCAGAATATCATCATGAAAACTACTGATAACAGTGGTAATGCTCAAAATGGTGATGCCAATAAAACACTTCGCGTAATGATTCCAAGAAGCAAAGTTTCTGGAACTCAGAATCCTATTTTACTTCCAGGTAGCCGTGTAACTAAGGGTTATATCAAATGGGAAACTTCAAAATACGAGCAAACAAAATGTCTTGGTCCAATCAACTGCGAATATGTAGTGTTTGATGTACCAGCTACAGGCAATTACAAATTGGGCGAATGGAACGAAGTTAAGGCTGAAGCTGTTGCTGAAACATATATTTTGAAAACACGTGTAATCAAAAGCTCAACTGTTTTAGTTGGTGACAAGACTTCAAACTATGTTTACAAAGCTAAAAATCGCAGCGTAAAAGGCAAAACTCGCACTAAAGAATATACACTTCGCGATGCTGATGAAATGAAATCTTTGGTTGTACTCGTTAAAAACGAAACAGCTAAAGGCAAAAAAACATATGCAGAAGTTACTTTAGGTGAATTGAAATACAAAGCCAAAAAGAAAATGTATGTTATGCGTAAAAAATCTTTGAAAAAAGTAAAAGATTTCAGCGAAATGCAAGTAAGCAAATGTAAATAACATAAAGCTTAAAATTTTAAAAGGAGCCTCCCGATTATCGAGAGGCTCCTTTTTTGTGCTATCATTTGATTAAAACAATCACTTTTTTATTCGAGAAAAGAAACTGGTCCTTATGCTGTCATCAATTGGGGTGGCCTGCCCATCATCGTCGATGCGTACAAAGGTGGAATTGGTGTTACAAACCACGACCTCATCTCCACTGTATAGATTATATCTGCGGGCCTCTAGGCTGATTGCTATACTGCTGTTGCCCACATGCATAACCTCTCCGTAAATTCGTAGGTGATGCCCTGCCTTCAATGGCTTTTTAAAAACCAACTCTCCTATTCTTACCGTGAGCATATTTGGTGTGTGGCAATATTCGGTAGCGAGCGCAGCTGCAGCCTCATCGAGCCAAGCCATCAGAATTCCGCCAAAAAGATTTCCATGCACGCCAATATCCTTGGCCATAACGATTTTTTTACTGAGTAGATCCATGATTTATTGATTATTTTTCATTGAATATGTAGTATTGAACAGTAGGAGGAAGTAAAAAGAAATAATCATTCCGTTCAGTTCAAAAACTAAGGCAATT
>CANETR010000245.1 GCA_947441325.1 Saprospiraceae bacterium | reverse complement strand
GTTGCTTGGAAAGTCGTTTCGAAAATTGGATGGCATTTGATATTCATAGCGCACATACTGCTCTGAAACAGCAATGAATCCACCATCCCTTCTCAAAATCAGATCATTTATTTTTAGATGCTCCACTCCGTTATTCTTATTGTTTTTAGACCCTTTTAAATTGGTTTGAAGCGTATCGCTGAAATTATTAACGGTAAAGGTAAAAGACTCGGGCACATCGGCTCTAAAGCTAATCAATCCCTTTGCCCCATAGCCTTTTTCTGAATAAAGCGCTGCTCCACTGAGTTTTGCATTTACTTCATCGTACTTGAATTTAAGACTTTCGAGATAAATGCCTGAAAGCAAACAGGTATTTTCATAATTTTTACCTTCTACTGAGAAGGATTTCAATACAAGACTATTATTTCTTCGCCTGTACCTGCTGTTTTGTGATGTTAAAATAAAAACATCGCCTTTGTCACTCAGATGAATTTCCTCTAAATTAGAATTCAAATCTTCAAGGTTCATGAATTTTTCTTCAAATCGAATCATTGATCCAAGATCAAAGACAGTCCAAGACATCGTGTTTTCATTCTTTAAAATATATACCAGAAGTTTTTGTCGGTTTTCAGACAATACAGTTTCTATATCTCCGAAATGTACAATATCAGGATAAGCGCTTACCAAGGTATCGGAAATCTCCTCGCTGAGAGGACTCATTTTTTTGATTCTGATTTCTGTTTTTCCTTTATGTTGAATTCCATAAACAATTGAAAAGCTAGACCTGTCATTTATGATTCTAAAAAAGTAAAATTGACCTTTTGGAAAATCTATCTCCGTTTTTTTACTGCTTTTGAAATCTGGATTTATCGCCTCAATATAATTTTTAGTATGGGATGACCTGTAAACCAATAGTAGACTGTCGAATTGACCAATAAAGCTAAACTTATCCCTGTCCATTTCAATAAAACCCAAATATTTCATTTCCTGCGCATTCAGGCAGAGCATCTGAACAAGAAATAAAATTGTAAAAGATATTTTGGGGAGCATTGCTTTCTATTGAAAATAATCGTAAAATAGCTTAGTTTTGCAGTTCGAAAACAATACCAAGCAAATAACAAACAGTTAAAAATAGTAAACAGATTTCAGTTATGAAACAATTTTGGTCAACTTCAATATTTATTCTGACAGTTTTAACGCTAATTAACTGTAATAATAGCGGCAGCAAAGAAAAATTAAAATATTATAATATTCCCGAGCTGGATAATCTGACAGAAAAGATAGAAAAGGATCCAAAAAATGCTGCGCTTTATGCCGCCCGTTCACTTGTATTTTCTGAAAAAGAAATGTTACAGGAAGCTGAGTTGGATGCTGAAAAGGCATTTCAACTCGACTCTACAAAAATAGACTATTACCGCTTATTGGCAGATGCTTATTTCGAAAATTTGCATTCTTACGCAGCTGTAAAAACCATTCAAAAAGCCATTGGAAGATTTCCCCAGGAAAAAGCACTCTACCTTAATTTGGCAGAAATGCAAATGATTCTGGAACAGTATAAAGACTGCGCATACACTTTAGACATGCTCTTCAAAATTTCACCAGAAAATCCCGATGGAATATTTATCAGAGCCATGGTTAAAAAACTGAATGCGGATACGACCGAGGCCTTAAAAGATTTTGAAAAAGTAGTCGCTTTAGATGCCGATCATGTGGGCGCCTATATGGAATTGGCTATACTCAAAAACAAAGTTGGTGACCCTATTACGCTTAGTTATCTCGACAATGTATTGAGAATTGACTCCATGCACGAAGGTGCCTTGCTTACAAAGGCTCAATATTATCATTTCCGTTCAGAGTACGACAAAGCATTGACCGAGTATGAAAATGCTATTTTAAAAATCAATCAGAGCTCAGACATTAACTATAACCTGGCTCTAATGTATTTGGAAATGGGCGACGCCGAGAAGGGTAACAAGGATAAAAGGTCGAAATATTTCGAGTCTGCGCTTAGACATTTTGATAATAGCACAAAATTCGACCCACAATTTGCCGATGCCTATTATTATAAAGCCATTGCAGCACTTAGGCTTGACAGAAAAGATCTTGCAAAACGAGATTTGGAAAATGCGATGAGACTCAATACATTCCTGCAAACCATTTCACCTGAAAAGGTTGAACAGGAATTGGCAAAAATTAACCTGAATTAGCAAAATCAGCTATTTGGCTCTTTTTTATCCTCGATAAACTTTTTATCGATTACATTCTTATTCAAAAAGGTATTGAGCCTTTCTATAGGAAGACTGGTTTTAATTTCTCCAAACTCATTAATTTTTATGCTAAATCCTTTGAGATCCTGGTGAATCTCCAGATTTGCGTTTTTCTTCTTTCTCCCCATGTTCCTGTTATTATCAATTTAAATTCAAATCAAATATAAAACTAAAAACATATAAATTTTGATAAAGGTTTCAAAAGAGTAAACACAAAACAGGCCGAACAATTGAGTGCCCGGCCATTTGTTATATTGAGATAACTGTTTAAAACAGTTTAATCGTTCTGTTCTTGAATTTTAATTGACTCGCGATGAACGGCTTTGAGTATGGTAGCCCTGCGGGACACTGAAGGTTTTTCGAAGTTTTTGCGGCGACGAACCTCTTTCAAAAGTTGTGTATCTTTAACTTTCTTTTTGTAGCGGCTGAGTGCGCGGTCGATAGTTTCGTTATCTTTTACGTTGATAAGCAGCATAAAATAAAATAAAAATTTAGAATTATGATAATGAATTTAAGCGTGTGTGAATAATTTTCTCATTTTGAGGCTGTAAAAATAAAATCAATTTTTTAAATCTCAAAGTTATTTTTCTGAAAATTAAAGCATAAAAATCCCATTAAAATAAAATTTCCACGCTCTTAAAAATTTAAGCTTTTTTGACCTGCATTTACCCTATTTTTACCTTGTTTATTATCTTTGCCAAAACTGCTAAATCCTAGGCTTAAAAAATTCTTATTTGAATATATTTGTCACATGAAAAAACTCAAAATTTATAATTCATTCAGTCGTGAACTTAGCGACTTTTCCAGCATAGACCCCAAAAATGAATATGTTGGCATGTATGTCTGTGGACCAACCGTTTACAACGAAGTTCACCTTGGCAATTGCCGTACATTTGTCAGTTTTGACATCGTTTATCGTTACCTGCTTCACAAGGCTTACAAAGTTCGATATGTAAGAAACATAACCGATGTTGGACATTTGGAAGGTGATGCTGACTCAGGTGCCGAGAGTAAAATAGATCAGCGTGCCCGTCTCGAGCGTTTGGAACCAATGGAAATTGTGCAAAAATATAGCAATCTTTTTCACCATGTCATGCAACAGCTCAATACCCTGCCGCCAAGTATCGAACCTACCGCTACGGGGCATATTGTGGAGCAGATTGAAATGGTAAAACAAATTATTGCCAATGGTTATGGCTATGAGAAAAATGGTTCGGTTTATTTCAACACCAGAAAACTGATTGAAGAAAATAAAGGATATGGTACACTTTCCGGCAAACTGGTAGATGACCTGCTGAACGAAAGCCGCGACAACTTAAAAAATCAGGACGAAAAGGAGCACCCCTCCGATTTTGCTATATGGGTAAAGGCCTCTCCCACTCATATTATGCGCTGGCCATCGCCTTGGGGTGAAGGTTTTCCGGGTTGGCATCTCGAATGTTCAGCCATGAGCACTAAGTATTTGGGGCAGACCTTCGATATTCACGGTGGTGGCATGGACCTTCAGTTTCCGCACCACGAAAATGAAATTGCACAAAATCTGGGCGCCTGCGGTTGCCAGCCTGTACGCTACTGGATGCATGGCAATATGCTGGTGCTGAACGGTAAAAAAATGTCGAAAAGCGATGGCAACTACATCATGCCCCGCGAGCTTTTTGCTGGTAGCAGCCCACTCATGACAAAAGCATACAGCCCAATGACCCTGCGTTTCTTTATGCTGCAGGCACATTATCGTTCTACACTCAATATTACTGAGGAGGCGATGCAGGGCGCAGAAATAGGCCTGCAAAGACTAATGGAAGCTAATGCTGTTCTTCAGGAACTGCAATACAGCGGCGAGGCGAATAACACTGATCTCGATGCAAAAATCAATAGCATTATTGATGCGGCTTTCGGTGAGATGGACAATGATTTTAACACGCCAAATGCCCTCGCTGAGCTTTTTGGACTAGTTTCTGAGATTCAGAAATTCCACAACAAACAACAATCACTCAACCTGATAAGCGAAGCAACACTAAATAGACTTAAAGATAGTTTCAAGGCATTGATCTTCGATGTTTTTGGTTTGATGGACGAAACTGCTGCAAATGACAGCTCGGCTGAAATGCTCGATGGTCTGATGCAAATGATTATCGAATTCAGAAAAGAAGCCAGAGAACAGAAAAATTGGGCAAAAAGTGACCTTATCCGCGATGAACTGCTCAAATTGGGCATACAGATAAAAGATGGCAAAGAAGGGGCAAGTTGGACTAAGCTTTAGTGAGGTATAATATGTAAGATCTGAGAATTTAGATATAAAAAAGAGGCGATACGCCTCTTTTTTTAAATGAATCATAACTTGTTTTAACTGATAAGATTACAAAATTTGGATTTTTTAACTTTTGAAAGGATAACTTTATTTTTTTTATTATATCATTAACCTTTGATTAAC
>CANETR010000244.1 GCA_947441325.1 Saprospiraceae bacterium | reverse complement strand
GCACTGCCCCAAAAACTTAAAAAATATCCCCGCACAAATGATGTTGTCAAAGCGATGAGCCTTAAATTTGCAGCATAACATTTCAAAACAAACAAATGAAAATCGGTCTGCTCTCCGACACGCACTCCCATCTCGATCCGCAAATATTTCATTATTTTGCCGACTCTGACGAGATTTGGCATGCAGGCGACATAGGCAACCATGAGCTGGCCGACAAGCTAGAGGCTTTCAAACCGCTTAGAGCAGTTTATGGCAACATCGATGATAAAAAAATGCAACTGCGTTTTCCAGAGCACAATCGATTTTCTGTTGAGGGGCTAGATGTGTGGATAACGCATATAGGCGGTTATCCGGGCAAATATCCCGCAAAAATAAAGGAAACAATGCTCTTAAATCCCCCGGGCCTATATATTACAGGACATTCACATATCCTAAAGGTAATGCCCGATCCTAAGTTTGGTCTGCTGCACATGAATCCGGGAGCCTGTGGCATCGAAGGTTGGCACAAAACAAAAACACTACTCAGATTTGATATTCTTGAAGGAAAAGTATGCAATTTGGAGTTGATAGAATTGGGGCCTAGAGCTAAGATTTCTGTTTAAAACGAATGCAAAAGTTCAACATTTGAAGCTAAAATTTCATTTTTTGTAAATAAATGGTAAATCTCATTTGAAATTATTATTTTTTTAGCTTAATTGTGCCCTCAATCAACTATTAAGTATTAAACATGAGCAGAGTTAAATTTAATTGTGAGTTTAGTTTCAAAGCATCTCCCACAATTGTGTATGAATTTTTGACATCACCCGACTGTCTTACCCGATGGTTTAGTGATGATTGTTCAATGACCGAAGACAGCTACACTTATAGCTGGGAAGGCAGTGAAGAAATTGCCTACATACTCGAAGATATTGAGGAGGAATACCTAAGCCTGCAGTGGGAAGATTATCCAACCGAATATCTCGAATTTAAAATTAGTAAAGGAGAAATTACAGGTCAGACTGTGTTGGAAATTACCGCTTTTTGCGACGACTATGAGGTTAAACAGGAAAAAGCTTTCTGGCAAGCCCAAATGAACAACATGAAACATGCTATGGGATTGTAATTTATAAAGTTGTTAATGAACTTTATTTTTCAATCTTCGGTTTCAAACTTTGCAGATTTATAAAAAAAATATTGCCATTAAAACAAGGGAGGTTTTAATTTACCATAATCCTCTAACGCAAATATTACTTCAACCCCAAAACCATTTGGCTATGTTCGGTTTTATAAGAAATGAATTGATAGATGTCATTGAATGGAAAGAAGAAAGCAATGACATCGTACTTTGGAAATTTCCAAGCAAAAATTCAAACATTAAATATGGTGCACAACTCACAGTAAGAGAGTCCCAAATGGGTCTTTTTCTGAACGAGGGACAGCTGGCCGATGTCTATTTCCCGGGCAGGCACATGCTTACCACCGAAAATATGCCAATTCTTACTACGCTTAAGTCCTGGAAATACGGTTTCAATTCGCCATTTAAATGCGATGTGTATTTCGTGAGCGGAAAGCAGTTTACCAATATGAAATGGGGCACCCCAAATCCCATTTTCATCAAAGATCCTGAAGCAGGCCGCATTCAGATTCGTGCCTTTGGTGTTTATTTTATCAGAATTAAAGATCCAAAACTTTTTTACAGAGAATACGCAGGCACAAAGGATGTGTTGTATATAACTGAATTGGAAGATACTTTACGTGCCCTTATTGCACCTAAGTTTGCTGAGGCCCTTGCACAAAGCGGTGTTTCTGCTTTTGATATTTATGCCAATTATTCCTCTCTTGGGGACAAAATTGGTCCAATGCTGCAAAAAGACTTGGATCCATTTGGCATTGAACTGACAAAATTCCAAATATCCTCTGTGTCTCTGCCACCAGAAGTTGAAGAACATCTAAATGAATTGAGCAAAGTAAATCTGACGGGCCAGGACCAATTGAACAAATTGGATAGATTTGCTCAAATGGAAGCTATGAAAGAATCTGCCAAACATGGTTTAAATCCTCAGACCTTCCAGAATAACATGCAGCAAAATATGATGCAACAAATGATGATGAATCAGATGATGCAGCAAATGATGAATAACCCTATGGGAGGCAACAACCAAATGAATCAGATGAACCAAAACAATCAGGCGAACAACCAAGGTGCTGGAGAAGATGATATCATGGCCAAACTTGCTAAACTAAACAAACTGAAAGAGGCAGGCCTTATTACTCAGGAAGAATTCGATAAGAAAAAAGCCGAGCTGCTTGCTCAATTGTAAATATACATCCAAAAAAATCCGGTCGTTGCCGGATTTTTTTGTTTTGATGCATTTCCTAAACGATGATTTGTTATCTTTATTTGCAATTTTAGCAATTGGATTTTAAGCTAAACCAAAATCGTTTAAGTTATGAGACTGCTTTTTATACTTTTGACTTTTAACTTATTATTACTTTTTCCCCTCGGCGCACAGGCTCCTTACAAATTCAGTTATCAGGCTGTTATCAGAGATCAGTCGAACAATTTGATAGTGAACAGGCCGGTAGGTCTTCGATTTATTATCATACAGGGTTCGGCAAACGGCAATGTTGTTTATGGAGAAACACATCGTACAACTACAAGTGCAAGTGGCCTTGCCAGTGTAGAAATTGGTGGCGGGACTGTCTTATTCAATAGCATTGCCAATATCAATTGGGCTAATGGCCCGTATTTTTTAAAAACAGAGATAGACCCTAATGGTGGTTTTGCCTACAGCATCAGCGGAACTGCTCAAATGCTTTCGGTGCCCTATGCGCTCTATGCCGAAAACTGTCCCAATGCCTGTAAAGATTGCTATTCCACCCTGGTAAAAACTTACAATTTGCTACCCGGAAGATTCTGCAGAAATGGTGGCATCCGAATTGAATTTGGACTTGATGTCAACAAAAATACTCAGCTCGACCCAAACGAGGTCAACAATGCTTTGACAAAATATGTCTGTAATGGTATCAATGGACGGGGAATCGTTTCAACAACTGACAATGGAAACGGCACTTTTACCTTTACTTATACTGATGGTACAACTTTTACTACTTCAGACCTTAGCGGTCAGCAGGGACCACAAGGTATACAGGGCCCGGCAGGAGCTGCTGGTGTTGGTATTTTATCTACAATTGATAATGGAAACGGTACTTTTACCATCAATTACAGTGACGGATCTTCTTTTACCACGATAAACCTGACTGGTCCACAGGGACCTCAGGGAATAGCAGGCGCGACAGGACAACAGGGGCCAATTGGACAGACAGGTGCCCAAGGACCCGCTGGAACTAATGGCAATGGAATTATTTCTACCATCAACAACGGAAACGGCACTTTTACTTTCAATTACAGTGATGGGTCATCATTCACAACATCAAATCTGATTGGCTCACAGGGAATTCAAGGGCCAATTGGACCACAAGGCCAAACCGGAGCGACTGGTCCGCAGGGACAACAAGGAGCTACAGGCTTAACAGGTCCGCAAGGACCAATTGGTTTAACAGGTCCACAAGGGGCAACTGGCCCACAAGGCCAAACAGGAACGACAGGTGCAACAGGTCCGCAAGGTCCTATTGGTTTAACAGGGCCACAAGGTGCAACGGGACCGCAGGGAACTGCAGGAGCAAACGGAATCAGTATTTCCAGCTCCTTTGTGCAGGGCGACAGTCTATTTTTGTTGCTCAGCAATGGACAAATCTTAAATACAGGCTATGTAAGAGGTCCACAAGGTGCAATTGGTGCAACTGGTCCGCAAGGCAATACTGGACCCCAAGGCCAAAGCGGAGCGACAGGTCCGCAGGGACAACAAGGACCTACTGGCTTAACAGGGACCCAAGGACCTATTGGCTTGACTGGACCGCAAGGTGCTACTGGCCCAACGGGACCGCAAGGACCGATTGGATTGACTGGTCCTCAAGGTGCTACAGGTGCACAAGGAGCTACAGGTGCAGTAGGACCTCAAGGACCTGCAGGTAGTATTGTTAACGGTACCCAGGGGCAGACATTGTATAATAACGGCACAACATGGGTAGCTACTTCCAATCTTTTCAACAATGGAACAAATGTTGCTGTAGGTAGCAGCAGTCCTGATAATTCTGCAGCCTTTCAGGTTTCATCTACAGCCAAAGGTGTTTTATTGCCCTCTATTACTCAGGCTCAAAGAAATTCCATCTCAAATCCTGCCACAGGTCTTTTGATTTTTCAAATTGACAATACAGCAGGTTTCTATTATTACAATGGCTCGGCATGGGTCGCTATTGCAGGGTCGGGATCAGGCAGCAGCGGCAGCGGATCAAATCCAAACACCCTTATTTACACTACTGACGGATTTTAAAATATAATAAATTATATGAAACATTTACTCATTTCCTGCTTCTTAGTTTTAAGCATAAACCTATTCTCACAGGGCAACTTACAATTCAATCAGGTGCTGATTCTCGATGCTACTGTTGCCGGCAACGCGGTTACTATTCCCGCTGGTAAAGTATGGAAAATTGAAAGTGTGGCGATGACCAGCAACAATTCTTATTTCCAGATTCAATGGGGTGGATCAAATTATTTTGTTATCAATACTTCCTCTGGATATAGCAATCTGCCTTTTTGGCTGCCATCGAATACAACAGTTACATTTATTGCCAGTT
>CANETR010000243.1 GCA_947441325.1 Saprospiraceae bacterium | reverse complement strand
TGACAGTTGTGGCATAGAAGGACCTGCTCTAAGTGCACATACAACGATACATCTTTCAGCAAATCTAGGAGTAAACAACAATGTAAATTTACTATGGAATGCATATTCAGGTTTTAACTATCCTAATTTTGAAATCTACAGAAGTAACAATGGCTCAGCTTATACCCTAATAGGCACTGTAGCCAATACAAATTACTCATATACTGACTTGACTCCCCCTCCTGGCACAAATTATTATTATGTCTCTGTCACAAAGCCAACCCCTTGTAACCCAACAAAAGCCGCAGTTGTTTTGAGATCTGTTTCAAATACGCTTGATGGACAAGGAAATCCAGTCATAAGCTCAACAGTAATTGACATTGTAAATAATAATGCATACAACATTTACCCCAACCCAACTAGCTCCATCATCAACATTGAAAAAACAGGTAATCTGGGCATTTCAGAAATCAGCATCTATGATGTATTGGGAAGGAAACTTGGCTCAATAATGCCAGGAAACAATTCCCTGATTCAAATGGAAATGCCGCAAATACCCGGAACTTATTACATTAGTATTGAGGATGAAAATGGAAAAAGAGCGCTGTTCAAAGTGTTGAAAATCTGAAAAATTTAAAAAGTGAATATCAAAGCAGGCCTCCCCACCTGCTTTTTTACACCCTAAACCCAAGAATCTGTCTGTAATTATTTAGGGTCTTTTTCTCTTCAAAGGCCATTGACAGCATCAGTTCCGATTCGAGCAGGGCATTTTCCCAACGGTTTTTCAGGTAAAAATCAAGCGGGAGATTCTCGCGGTAAACCTTTTTGAGAAAGGCGAAGATGGCGGCATTAAATTCCAGGTCTTTGTCACTTAGCTGAAAAATTCGCAGGCAGAGATTTTCCCATTCCATGTCCTTCTCGAGCAGATGCTGCAGACCATTATAAAGCAATGCACGGCAGCATCTGCCACAGTAGGCAAGCAGTGCATTAGGGTCTTTTTCATGGAGAAGGCGTTCCTTTATCAGATCAGTGATTTCAAAACTTGATTTGCTGTTTTTAGTCATCAGCAATTCCAGTTCGAGGTATCTCGAATGGATATAGTAATGAGCCTTTTCATCGGTTTTAATCAAGTCTTTATGCTTTTCGCCGCGAAGCAGTTTTTTGCGATTGAGGTAGTAATTTTCGAATAAGATTCGCCCCTCCGTTTTGTTGCCCAAACTGTTGATATTTTCAATCGACCAGCTGAAATGTCCGTAGGGGTCGTCTTCATAGACAAAAAATTCGTGAAAATGATGGCTTGAATAGTCACGCTCCAGCAGATATGCAATCGCTTTTTTATCCTTTTCTTTCTGTCCGAATATAGCCTTTCCCAGGTCCTGCATGAGAAAAAGATAAGCATTCGGCGCAATGTTTTTCAGCTCCTCCATTAGGTCTATTGCCTGATAATACTGTTGGTTCAGTAAGAGCGATTTCAATTCCAGCGATTTTACAAGGTAGCGCTCTTCATCATAATCGGGTAATTTCAAATTCAAAAAAGCCTCATAGTGGGCATAGCCCAAAAATATGGAAAGCAGATTCAGCGTATCAGTTCTTGGCGTTGCCTGTGTTTTCGACACCGAAAATATTCTCGACAAAGTTGTATCTGAAACATAAAGCTTTTGAGTAAGCAGCATTTGCTCCAATCTGCGGCAAGCTTTTACCGAATCGATTTTGAAACCGATTTTTTCTTCCAAGGCTTTTTTTAGGCTGCTGATCATTGCGCTAAAAGAATATAAAATGGGGATAATATATGTTTAGTGTTTCCAGGAACAACCTGAATAGACATCCACGCTGTGTTTTTCCTGCTTAAAATTATGGAAAATATCTTTAACAGGAAAATTTAGACAGATTAACATCGTTAATACTGATCCGATGGCTATCGGATTTCACGGCTTGACCGACTTTTCTAATAAGTCTTTGTGAACTCCGTGTAACCCCGAAAGCTTTCGAGGGTTGTGATCTCTGTGGTTTAAATTCAAATAGAGCGGGTTCTTTCATTCTTTCACTCTTTCCTCTTTCAATCTTTTTTCCAAAACTGACGCAGGTCATCCTTCCTTTGGTTTTCCATCATTGAATTGAGGTTCACAGCCGCATATCTTTGTATCATAAATAATCGAAAAACGAATTTAAAAATCATAAAAATATCAAACGTCATGAAAAAGTTATTCATCCTCGCATTCGCAATCACTACTTCTTTACTTTTTGTTCAGTGCAAAAAATCTGAAGTATTAACAGAAGAAATTATTACAACTGAAAAGTCATTGACTGGAAATGTACTGGATGGTACTAACTGGGAAGTGTTGTCTGTAGTTTCTGTTCCAAAAAATGTAAACATCAGCTTTACTGTAAAGCATCCGAAAATGAATTTCTTCAACGATTATATCGAAATGAAATTGGGTCGCGATATATGCAGCAAGCATTACTTGTTCGCAACAGATAACATCACAGTTGATTTCGCAAATTGCGTTATCACAAATCCAAATCATCAAGCTTTGTCTGACCTATTGGAAGGCGACTTCCAGTACATCATCTCTGACAATGGTAATGAAATGATCCTAAAAAACAATGCTGAGACTGAAATCACGCTACGCAGAGTGGCTCAATTGGGCACTACAACTCCGGTTGCTGCTAATCTTCCTTCAAATCTAAACGTTCAATAATAATATTAAAACCCAATTTTAACATTCATAGCCGCTCCGAAAGGGGTGGCTTTTTTGTGTTTATTGCGAAATCAATCAAACATCAGAAAAACGAAGCATATTTTAATAACTAACTTTCAAATTATTAGTATAGTATCCATTTTGAACCTATACAGGTTGATTTTAATCTATTTTCCACACGTATTCAGAAACTTTACATCAAAAAAGCAGTATTTTTGCGTTAATATGTAAAAAAGATGAAAATGACAGTGCAGCAACGATATATCAGCTTATTTTTAATCTTATCCTGTTCGGGAATACTCAGGGCACAGCTTCTGCCGCTCGAGCAACTCGAAAGCGATGATGTAGAAACCTATACCTCCATTGAAAGAGCCTATCTCGAAAAAGATAAAGCACTGAAATTAAAGATTTATCAACTAAATAGCAGCTTGCCCTCGGCCATTGCACAGCTCGATAAATTGCAGGCGCTTTACATGGAAAATATTTATTTTGAGGATCCGACAGAACGTTTCGGTAATTTGACTGACTTACAGGTACTGTCCTTCAAAAACAATAAGATTGATTCCTTGCCACAGCGTTTTTCCAATCTGTCTAATCTTAAAAAGTTGAACCTCAATACGAATCGTTTTAAGCATTTTCCAAAAGCACTTACAGGACTAGAATCTTTGCAAAATATCGACCTCGGAAATAATGAAATCGATTCTCTGCCCGATGGAATTGGAAATTGGACTGCATTAACTCAGCTAAGCATCAATAATAATTATGTAAAATGGGTTTCCGACTCGATTTCAAAACTCGAAAATCTGAGAGAGCTGAACCTTTTTCAGAATAAAATTGAAATTTTGCCAGTTTCAATTGGCAACCTGAGTTCACTTAGAAAATTAAATATCGGCAGAAATCCATTGAAAAATCCCGAATCGGTTTTCGAATGGATTTTCAAGTTACCGAATCTCAGTGAATTGACACTGAAAGGCCTTAAAATAAAAACCCTGCCTAAAGACATTAAAAAACTCAGCACTGTAGAGCATTTGAGCTTCGAAGAAAATCAACTCGAAAAACTTCCCGATTCCTTTTATGAACTGAAACAACTGCTATGGCTCGACCTTGGTAATAATCATATCGATACCCTTAGCGACAAATTTTCGGAACTTGAAAATCTGGTATGGCTAAGTCTCGAGCGCAACGACCTGAAGGAATTGCCCAAAACAATGCGCAAGCTTAAAAACCTACGCTATTTGAGTCTGCGCTCCATGCGAATGACTAATTTTCCCGAAACAGTCTGCGAATTGGAAGTATTGGAAGAGTTGAATGCCTCAAATCTTCAAATTAAAAAAATCCCTGAAAAATTTGTCGCTTTAAAAAACCTAAAGGTCTTGAATTTGGGATTTTGCCGTTACTTAGATGCAAAAAGTACCCTTGAGCTTCTAGCTAAATTACCCAAATTGAGCGAATTGACGTTGGCGGGGAACGATTATAAAAGTCTGCCGGCTGCCATTGGATTCTTGAAAAACCTCCAAAAGCTCGATCTTTCAGACAATAAATTCAGCACCCTGCCCGAAGAAATTTACAATCTGAGTGAATTGAAAGAATTGGTTCTGGCCGATTGTGATTTGACAAAACTTTCACAGAGCCTCTCAAAACTTCAAAATTTGGAAGTGCTCGACCTTCGCTACAATACCACCCTGAAATATCTGCCCGAAAGCATTCGCAACCTGAAAAAACTAAAAGTGCTTTATCTGCACAATGTTGCACTTTCTGCTGCCGAAAAGGTCTGTATTGCAGAATGGCTGCCTCAGGTTAAAGTGTATTATTAATAATCAAAATCAAGCGCTTTGACAGCAGCAATATTCGAAGGCATAGGCTGGGGACTTTTATTGAGTGTACTCACCGGGCCCATATTTTTCACCATCGTACAGGTAAGTATGGAACGCGGATTCAGAGCTGGCTTGGCTTTGGTATCTGGGCAATGGCTCAGCGATTTTATTTATATAGGCCTGGCAATTTGGGGTGCGGGCTACATGCTCATGCTCGATAC
>CANETR010000242.1 GCA_947441325.1 Saprospiraceae bacterium | reverse complement strand
TATTAGAGAAATATTTAAATCAAAAGCTTGCAGATTTTCCGCACGGCTGCAAATATAAAATTCGTTTTACAATCTTCTCAACAGATGCAAAATTTTATTATCTCAAAAAACTATTTAGAATAAATCTAAATAAATGAAAATTGCTTTATTTCTTGGTTTCATAGCTATTTATTACTGCTTTTTTGTGCCTCACAACTTTAGCATTATTTAACAAAAGCAAGCCACCATTTTTAACCGTAATTTTTGATTTTTTCTCCATGAAAATTTGGGCACCGGGTTCAAATTCCAACACTGCTCCTTTTTCAATTTGTATTTTGCTTCCTTTTTTCATGAGGATGCTTGCATCGGATTTTACCAAAAACTTTGTTTTGCTGATAAAGTCCCCCTCTTCAGTTTTTAGATGTCTGTTTACCGTGCCACTTTTATTCAAAATAATCTGTTTGCCTTTTGAAATTTCTAAATCTGCATTCCCGTCTCTACTAATATTTGGCAAAATAATATTTCCAGTCCAGCGGCTGTTCTTCTCTAATTTAGTCTCTCCAAACGCAATTGATACTTTTGCTGTAGCATCTGACTTTAAAAATTTTACACTCAAGCCAGTTAGGTAAACCGCTTCCATCTCCCCCAGCCTGTCATTGTATTTTGCAAAACTGCAGAGCAGTGGGTTTGAATTTAAACCCAAATAATCTCCCGGAAGAAATGAAGCAGGTCTGTCCTGCTGAGCAGGATTATACAGACCAAAGGAATTGTAAAGATTGGCAAAACTATCTGCCGAAACTTCTTCGCGCATGATTGCTTCCCCTTCGTTGCGAGCGCCATTGTAATTTTTGTCAAATCCGATAATGCCATCTTTATTAAAGTCATCTCTAAAGAAATAAAATGGATTTGTCCCTGAAATTGGATTCGCGCTAAGTTTTCTGAATTCATAGAGCTTATTCCCCCAGGCATTTTGCTTGGGAGTTTCATCAACATAAGAATAATCGTAATTCCCAGCTGCATTGATGGGTTTTATAGCGTTGCAATGTTGTGACAGAACGCCTGGAATTTTATCATAACTATCGCTCACCTGTTCTAAATAGGCATAAACACCTTTAGCAGGCAATGCCAATTCATCATCGTCTATTTTTAGTCCCGACCATATATGTCGGTCGAAGGGATGTTCGATAGCATGATACTCAAGCCATAGGTATTGATTCTCGGTAAAGGGTAGTTTTATACGCATGGCATCTCCAGTCTGAACATAATCGCGCAATTCGAATACTGAACCATGCTGTAAATCTTCAGGACCTTTAATATCGGCAATCAGTTCGTTATAACCCAAAAACCAGGTCTCCCAAGCCGATGGAATCTTGAAAAGTCCAGCCGTTGAAGTAGCGCCCCAACCAACGGAGGGGCGGTAAAAATAATCGCCCACAGTACTGTTAGTTCCCCATAGATGTGGCAAATTATAGAGTGTATGCGCCAATTCATGAAAAAATACGCCCGATGCCCACATCATGGTAAATCCTTCAGAAAATTTGTAGCCATTATAATTTTCAAGCATTACGCCTGATGGACTTGCAAAGCCTCCACCCGATCCCGTCCACTTATTCAATCCAAGTGCAGGCTGTACCCACCAATTTGGACTGTATCGGTAAATAAAAATAATATAATCTACTACCTTATCGCCTTTGGGGTTAAGCGAATTATCGAATAGATATTGCGGATTATTTTTTCTGTTATCAAAAGGCGCAAAATCGAAATCAGGGCTCAGCTTTCTCATTTCATCCATGGCCATTTTGTTCATATGTGACCAGTCTCTGCCGCCTTCAGGGTCAATTTCAACTGCGATTGGCTTTCCGCTGCTATCTCTAAAAACGTCGGCCATGAAACGAAAATTCCCTTTAGAAATGTGATAAAACATTTTAGAGTCATTGTAAAATGACGAATCTCTAAATCTTTCAAAATCTTCTGGATTATTGTAAAGCCAACGGGGAAAAATACCGCTTTCAGGATTAATACAATCGGGTAAATTTGATGGGTTTCCAGCAGACCAGCCATCAATGCCCTGAGCTGAATTTACAAAAGAAGGGTTACTCTGCGGATGATCTTTGAAAATTACCGGTACAATTAAGGCTTTAAAATCGCCCTTAGGTGTAAAAACACCCCCGTTGTAAGATTTCCTGCCACTGTCCTGAGCATTTATCGACATGAATTGCAAGAACAAAAGAAAGAAAAATATGATTTTTTTCATGAGCTTATTGAATTTTTGCAAATGAGACTGATAAAAGGCAAAACAAATCAAAATAAGCAAGAATACCATTATTGTTTAAATAGCAAGGCATTATGATGATTGACTTCTATTAGCTTCAACATTGGGCCAAAATAAAAATGGGAAAGATTGCATTTTGCCCTCTCTCCCAATTTTAAGATTTTATGAAATCTACAGATTGTTTTTAATAAAATCGGTCATTTTACGATAAAGGTGCAATCTGGTGAGCCCACCGTAAATTCCATGATTTTTATTGGTATAAAAAAGTTGATCGAAATCGATATTTTTTTCAACCAGAACTCTGGCCATTTCAGCTGAATGTTGAAAATGTACATTGTCATCGCTCAAACCATGAACCAATAGATATTTACCACGAATTTGACCCGCAAAATTTATTGGTGAGTTGTCCTCGTATCCATTGTTATTTTCTACCGGTTTTCTCATGTAACGTTCGGTATATATGGTATCGTACCATTTCCAATTGGTAACCGGGGCAACCGCGATTGCCATTTTGAAAAACTCACTGGCTTTTGTAATACAAAGTGAAGAAAGGTAACCACCAAAGCTCCAACCAAAAATTCCTATGCGATTTTTATCAACATAATTTAAGGTACCTAAATACTTGGCAGCGGCTATCTGATCCTGGGTTTCTAATTTCCCAAGCTCCATATAGGTGCATTTCCTGAATTGTTCACCACGTGGTTCGGTGCCCCTGTTATCGACGCTTACAACAATATAGCCCATTTGGGTAAGCATTCTGAACCACATGTGGTTTCCATCATCCCAATGATTTGTTGTAGTCGGATTACTTGGGCCACCATAAACATACATAAAAACAGGATATTTATTAGAGGGGTCGAAATTGGGAGGCAGCATCATCCATCCATTCAACTCAATTTCTAGGTCATTTTTAAATTTGAAATAATAATGCTTTCCAAGTTCATAAGTAGCAAGTGCGTCTTTTAAAAAACTGTTGTCTTCAACCACACGCACTACGCTATAATTTTCAGATTCATTTACTGTAAAAACAGGTGGTGTTGTTGCGTTCGAGTATTCGTTTACAAAGTATTTAAAATCTTTACTGAAGCTTGCTGAATTTTCTCCCTCTCCCACTGATATTTTAACCTTATCATCGGCGAAGGTGCTTACCCAGTAAACTTCTCTGTTATAAGATTTCTCTGCGGCCGCTTGAAAATAAACTCGTTTTTTAATGGGGTCATAACCATAAAAGCCTGTAACATCCCATTCCCCTTTTGTAAGCTGTCTGATCAATTTTCCATTGGTACCATACAAGTATAGGTGAGCATAGCCATCTGCATCACTCAACCAAATAAATTTGTCATTTTCGACAAAGGTTAAATGATCATTAATGTCAATAAAATATTTGTTTTTCTCTTCGAACATGCGCTGCAATTTACCTTTGCTATCTGCCTTGTAAATAATCAAATGATTTTGCAGTCTATTGAGGCGATATATGCAAAGATTACCATCTGGTGCCCAAGTAATTCTTGGTATATAATATTCTCCATCGCCCTCCATATCAATTTTGATAGTTTTTTTGCTCTTGAGGTCATATAAATGTACCGACACATCGGCGTTCAACTCGCCTGCTTTTGGATATTTATATTTTGATTCGATTGGATAGAGTTGATTAGAATAATTGGTGAGTGTAAACTCTTTTACTTTTCGCTCATCGAAACGAAGGAAAGCTATTTTACTGCCGTCGGGAGACCAAAAATAAGCTTTATCAATTGTAAATTCTTCTTCATATACCCAATCGCTTGCTCCGTTTATGATTTCATTCAACTTACCATCAGTAGTTATCTGAGTTTCGGTATTTTTTTTCAAGTCTTTTATGTAAATGTTATTCGCTCTTACGAAAGCTACCTTATCGGCCGAAGGATTAAATGAAGCAAAGCTTTGTTTCCCCTTTTCGGAGACTTTTGCAGTTGATTTGCTTTCGCGGTCAAAGACTAAAAATTCAGCTCTTGAAGAATGTCGGTAAATCTGCTCGGGGTCAGTCTCAAGCATTATCTTTTTTTCGTTGTCACTGAAAGAATAGGAACTAATTCGAGCATTTGTACTGGCAGAATAGATTGTACGGGTCTGTTTCCCAGTACGAATATCGTATTCATTTATCTGTTGTTGCTGATTAGATTCCAGTCTTGTGTAAAACAGGCCATCATTCGTAAAATTAAAACCTTCAGGAGACTCTGAAAATAATTTGTAGTCCCTCCAAATTTCTTCAAGCGCTATCTGCTTTTTTTGAGCGTTCAATTGTACAGCGCAGATAAAACAAAACACAAGTAAAAATAAACCTTTATTAGTCATATTGCATTATTTTATTTCGATTTGGTTTACCGATATAAATGAATCAGATAAATAATTTGTTTTGGCTAAACTTGACAAACATACAAATAATGAATAAAATTTATTCAAAAATTCAAAAGTTTTATTCTCATTACACATTTCAACAAGCT
>CANETR010000241.1 GCA_947441325.1 Saprospiraceae bacterium | reverse complement strand
TTCAACTGAATTGGATTGGTATCCTGAAATTCATCAACCAATAGTAAGTCAAGTTCCTCCGTTAACACCTCTCGTACAAATGGATTTTCCAATAGGCGGAGTATCATAACCTCCATATCCGTATAGTCAATCAGCCCGCGGCTTTTTTTATAATTTTCATACTCCAATAAAGCTTCAGCTGCAAGGTCGAAAATGTTACTTAGGTAAAGTCTTAAATCCTTATGAAAATCGGTATGTGTATTGTGCTGTTGCGCAAATTCCCTAAGCTCGGCAACCGTTTCACGGCACTTTGCAGGAGCATCATCGCATTGTTTTACAATTTGTTGCCATTCATACCAAAGCAGCTGCCCACGTAGTTTTAGATTTTTATTTAGGTTGAACAGTGCGCCTATTAGTGATTCTTTCTTTTTAGTACCATCCGGATGTTCTTTCAGCGCATGGATGGTATCCTGCAGTAAAAATTCCAACCTATTTGAAAAGAATTCTGCAGTATTACCTGAAGTCTCAGGGAAAAGTTCAAAATAAGATTTAATCGAAAAGTCTCGACTTTTATTGAGCAGCTCAGGTCCCAAGTTATTGGATCTTGCTATATCGGTAATATTTTTTAATTCAGACCTCCAATCCTTAGCGGCGAAACTACTTTTTCTGAAACCAAGTAATTCACTCAGCTCTTCCATTAAAGCGGTCTTTTCATTGCTCAGAATGGTAGAAATGGACTGGTTAAAAAATATTTTTTGATCCTCATCGGCAATAATATCTACATTCGGCGATACCCCGGCCTCAAAGGCAAATCTTTTCAGCAGCTGTACTCCAACAGCATGAACAGTACCAATCATGGCTCTGCCCAATTCATCCGCTTCTTTGGTTAGACCTTCTTCGAGTAGTTTTACCCTCACCCGTTCTTTAAGCTCGGCTGCAGCCTTGTTGGTGAATGTGGTTGCCAAAATGCCCGAGGCACTTATTCTGGAAGGACTTCCGTCTTCGCCTGGCATAAGCAATCTGGCCATTTCCTGAGTCAGGCTGTAGGTTTTTCCGCTACCGGCACCGGCCGAAATGATTTTGAGGTTCAAGATGAGAGAGGAAAGATTGAAAGAATGAAAGAGGAAAGAATTAAAGAGGAACCGATCTCGTTGATAAACGAGAGAGCTCCACGCAGTGAAAGAATTAAAGAGGAAAGATTGAAAGAATTAAAGATTGAAAGAATTAAAGAGGAAAGATTGAAAGGCTGGTTTTTTAAAAACTTTGAGTCTGGAGTCGATAAGTCTACAGACTAGTATCTAAAGGCTCAAATCGCAGCATTACCTAATCCTATACTTAAATTTTCTCCCATCGGCATGTTTCAACTCAACAATCGCATCTCCGGGTTTATAACTCATGTCTGAATACTCAATTGGGACAATAATTTTACCGCCAGGACCGACAACGCCAATTTTTCCTTCATTTTCTACCAAAAAGGCCTTATTTGGAAGTATCATCAGGTCATCATATTTTGCTGGAAGTACTATGCCTTGTTTGAGTGATACCAAACCCCATTTACTTCCTTTGGCTGCGAAGAAATATCCGGCATCCTGACGATAGTCAAACTCTGTAAATTCTGTTGGTACGAGTACCTGGTCCAAATGATTGACGATGCCCCATTTGCCGGCTTTCATCACCATATAGGTTTTGGCATCGATAAACATTATTTTTTCATATTTTGGCTTAATAACTATGGTTTTATCTTCCTTTGCAAGGCCCCATTTTTTGCCTTTTTTGATGCTGAACATTCTGTAGTCCAAAAAGTAAAACAGGTCTTCATAGATTAGTCCAAAATAAGGTTTCCCTTCGTATAAATAATCCTTTTTATTTCCAAGGGCTACCTTGAGTTTGTAGCTGTCATCATCGATACCGATTTCATCATAAAGGATTTCTGCCATGACCTTGCTCTGTGCTGCAGAATCCAGTCGAATCAGGCCGTATTTGCTGTTTTGTTTGACTTTCAATGTTCTCAGGTAAGAGAAAACAAAGGGTTTTAGTTCCTCATATTCCATTTTCAGAAGCAGGTCGCCATTGATGTCGGCAAGACCCCATTTGCCATTTTTAAAAACGCAAAAGAATTCATTGAAATATTCTATTCGTTCGTACTGAAATTTTTCATCAGGCTTACAAGGGTCAGCACTGTTTTGTATCCATTTGAATACAGACCAGTTGAGCGCTCCACTTTGTACAAGTGATAATTGCGGAGTGGCATTTTCATATAAATTGTCGTAACAGATAGGTATAAATTCCTTGCCTTCCTTAGTAAGCAATCCCCATTTGCCATTTTTTTTCACTTTAAACTCAAATCCATCGGTCTGAATTTCTTCATAAATCGGTTCCAGCCAGTAGGAGCCGTCCTTATTCAGAATACCATATTTATCTCCCTTTTTTACAAAAATTCTGTGCGGGTCGAGCTCATGTTCATAGTCCAACTTATCATAATCGGCAGGCACCCAAGTTTTTCTGTCCTGACCTAATAATCCCCATTTGCCATTTTGCTTGATTTCGTAATATGCCAGGTTTATCCCTGCTCTGTAGCGATGCACGATACTGTCAAAGATCGGCTCAGTTAGCCATTTTTTGCTGTCATTCTCGTAAAAGCCCCAAAAGGTTTTGCTGCCATCGTGAATTCTGTAGATTTGATCGAGATAGTAGGCGGTGTCGGGGTAGGAGATAGAGTCGCGTTTTTGGGCGAGGAGGGCTATGGAGAAAAAAGTCAGAGATAATAAAATAATAAATTGTTTCATTTCAATATTTTAGCTAATAAAGTAAAGCTTATTAAGCTTTCTTAGGACAATGATATAAACGTGTTTTGCTGAATTAAAATTATCAGACGCTAAAAAAGACTTACTAAGTTTAATAGGTCTTGTTTGATATTATCAATGTGCAATATCGCTCAAATACTTTAATAATGCAAATAAAAATTCCAAACAGCTTTGATTGTATTTTTATCTAGAGCTTAAGATAGATTGATTTAGTTATTACACAATATTTCATTTAACTTTGCCCTATGTTCCTCAAAAAAATAAAAAACTTTTTTGCCGATCTCTTCGAGCCTGATATCATCAACGACTTTGTTGATGATGGAAAACCCTATGAGCTTATTCCGCAGCCAAGAAAATTTATGGAATCAAGCGTAAAAGGTGATCATAGGCTTTATGCGTTGAAAAACGGCTATATTGCAGCTTGGGGAGACAAACTAACGGCAAGAAATTTTGATGGCGACATCCTCTGGAAACTTGAATCCTGGGCATCGGCACTGGCCGTAGACCCCGAAGGGCAAATTTTTGCTGCAGCAGATGGAAACCGTCTTTGCCTTTTCGATGCAAATGATGCCAAAAGCTTATGTGAACCGCTACAATTGAATACTTATATAGATTTTATTGTTTGGCTCGATAGAGAAAATTTTGCAGCCTGCGACGGTAAAAATATTTTAGTTTTTAATCGCAAAGCTGTTCAAATCGATATTATTGAGGGAGCAATTGACGAAGGGGGATTTTTGGGAGGCATTGCTGCCGATTCTGGAAATAGCACTGTTATTACTGTTTTGGATGTAAATGAACACTTGCTAAAAAAAATTGACATTCAGAAAAGACAAGTTCTACTCGAAAAAGACGTTGACTTTGCCGAACAGCTATTGTCAGACAGCAATCAACCCTGGGTTTGGACTACAGTAGTGAATGGCACGGAACTGCAGGAAATAAGAATTTACGACTCTAAAAGACTGAGAGAGCGTATTGCAATTGTTTTTAACGGTAAAAAAGGTGTTAGACCCCTTACTCAAAAACCCAATGACCTGAGTTTTCATAGCTTTGTCTCTCTTCCTTCATTGAGTCCACGTAGGCAGTATTTTTTGGTGAACGACAATTCTGGTCTGCTTTGGCTACTCGATGCCCGTACAGGTGACAAAAGAAGAATTTTTCGCCGCAATCTACTCGATTTTGTATTGCATACGCTTTGGATCGATGAGGAATATTTCATCGCAATGCTCGATGGTGGAACTGTAGCTAAGATGAGTATCAGAGGCAGGGAATTGCTTTGGAAGCAGCTAGACTTTTAGACTTGAGACTTTTAGACTAGAGATTTAAAGACTTAAAGATTTAGAGACTTTAGTCTCCTCTTTCGGACGAGTTCAGAACGAAGAACATTATAACCAACAACCAACAACTTCTTTTTTAGACATCAGATTGTCAGAAATCAGATTATCAGCTCATCAACAATAAACTGCATAACCAAGAACAAAGAACTTCACAACCAAGAACAAACAACTTCATAACAAACAACTTCATAACCAACAACCATCAACTTCTTTTATAGACTTCAGATTGTCAGAAATCAGATTATCAGCTCATTAACAATAAACTGTATAACCAAGAACAAACAACTTCACAACCAACAACATCAAAACCAAGAACGATCAACTTCAAAACCAAGAACGATCAACTTCAAAACCATCAACTTCACAACCAACAACCATCAACTTCATAACCAATAACCAACAACCAACAACTTCAATAATTCCCAATGCAACAATTCGTACTATATTTTTTCTGCTTAATTTTTATTGCTCAGCTCACTGCACAGCCGCATATTCCTAAAAAAGACTATAAAAAAAATCTCGCTACTGATGTGGCTGCCGCTTCCTTAAAACCTTATGATACTAAGTTAAATGCCGCCTACAAAGGCTACACAATCAAGAGTTTTTATCTGACAATGAG
>CANETR010000240.1 GCA_947441325.1 Saprospiraceae bacterium | reverse complement strand
CTTCCTGGAAATAAATTCCAATGGCGAAGATAATGGCAGTTGGCAATATTGGGAAAGGCAATAAGCCCCTTCAAGTATAATATCAGTTGATTGCCTCTGCTCGGCTGAACGTTAATTTACCGCCATGAACGGTCCATCCTTTAGTCATTTTAAAGGATTTTTTCTTCGTAATGAAGTAAATTCCTGTGCTGATCATCGCTACCCCTCCCACAATGATGGCTGGCCCGACAATATTGTTCAAATTGATGATTGCCGCACCAAATGGCGCAAGAGCTGTACCCATTCCAAGCATAATTCCGCCGGAAATTTCGCTGGAGGTTCTTACCCTACCGGCGATCATGCTGCAATCTTTCAACATAATTTCCTGTCCATCAACAAAGATTGAACTTGCAGTTACTTTTTGAAGCGTGCCCTTGTACGAGATTTTTGGATTGGAGTATAAACTGTATTTAATACGCCCGCCGCTGCGAATAAACTTGGTCTGCTCTTTTTCAACATGTTCAAAAACCAGAACTTCGTAGGTTTTAGTATCGTCGACGAGGGGTTGGGCAAAAAGATTCAGCGAAAAAAAGGCAAAGCCAATAAATAATGCCAGCGTTTTTAAGTTCATGAGTTTATAAAGGTGAGTGTTTAGCATAAGTTGACAATCGTAATGCTCTGTAATTAACATAAAATCTTTGTGTGCAAATATAGTGCAAGCAAATCAGAATATCAATTTATTATTTCTCCTTTGGAATATGTATAAAAATCAATTGTTATAACCTGCTAATTATACTTGCATATTATTTAGGTAATTTCCTAAGCTTAAGTTTTAATTATTGGTAAATCATTTAAAAACAAAGCACTGCGCTTTTAAATGAAAATAAATTAGGGGGTTGGCCTTTTCCTTCCCCCATGATCAACAAAGCTTATTTTCCTAATTAAATCAATTAGTTTTTAACAAATTCATAATCTAAAAAATCCTGAACAATTGTTCCCCAGCCCTCAAACTCTTTTATTTCACTACTTAAAAAGTCGAGCAGAATAGTAAGGTTGTTTTTATTATAATAATAGGCCGATACCTTATCCCATTGATACAAGGGCTCAATAAGATAGGTCCTCGATTCTTTGTAAGTATCGGGGTCAAAACCAAGCATCAGATCGGGTGCTTTTGACTCATTCAAGTAAAATTGACCTAACATCATTTGCATTTCACTTTTTCGGTAATAATTCAGGCTGTCCTTCTCGAGGCTAAGAAAGGAGACCATCGGTATATTCTGGAAATAACCAATATCCAGCATTTCTAGGGAGTCGCGAATTACCTTTCTATTCTTAAAATCGTACAGAAGGCCCGATTTAAAACTTTTACTTTCTTCTCCCCAAATTTCATCCTTACTTAGGTAAGCGCATCTTTCATCTTTTTCAAAAAAGCAGATAGAATCGCTCAATTGTATGTAGTTCTTTTCATTGGCCACATTGAAAAGGGGATAAATTTTTTCTTTTTCCCAGCTACTCATCAATGTTCCTTTAAGCGAAGCATCTGCAAATTCTATCTCCTGATAATTGTTATCATCGCAACGATTGAATTTATTATCAGCAAAGAATAAATTACATCTCTCATCCATTAAGAGAAAAAGACTATCTGCTTCGAATTGCTGAATGTAAAAGTAGTTGGCCTTTACTTTGCTGTTTTTCAGCAGAGGCGCAAAGTCCTTTCTTACTTTTTCAATCCAATAGAAACAATCGGCAATTTTCCACTGACCCTTTTTAATCCTGCGTTCCATAAATTCAGTGATATAACGGTCATGCTTCAAATTATTTTTCTTGAGCCAGGCTTCATATTTATCGCGATTTTTTTCCTGCAACACAATTTTTACAAATTTTTCAGCCAGATCAAGTTTTGAGAGGTAAAGGCTTTGCTCGGGCACCGTAAGCTTGGTGAAAGCCTTTTTATACTCAGGTGCAAAAAAATTATAGACCGAGTTTAGCAATGTTCTATTAGGAAAAAATACCTTGTTGGCCAGTTCCAGCACCTCTGCTCCCATCACAGAAAAATTGCCCCAACCAAAGAGCGAATAGTAGCTTAGATCGCCGTAATATTTATTTTCGAAAAGGAAACTGTTGAGTCCGCCGTTCAATATTTTTTCATAGTTCAACTCCTTATAGACTGGCAAGTCGGGGCTGGGTTCTTTTTTCATATCTACATAATTGAATATCATGTAGGGTGAGGTTCCGCCGCTCAAATAATAGGTACCATTATCCATATCGGAGCTACCCATGCAGCGTATTTGATAATTATCAAAATAATTTTGCTGTGCAAAGATCATATTGGAGCATAGGATCAGGATGCAAATTTTTATCTTCTTCATAGTGTGTTGTTTTTTTTTGTTTACTAATTTTTTTTCTTCAGGAACTTTTTCTGCCGCTTATAAAGGGGTAATGATAGAAGATATAAATGGTTACAGTTTTTTTGTAGGGAATTTAGGTTTAGATAACAAACTCAATTATTAAAGTTATTCCCTATCCATATACTTTTCTACATTTAAAATTTTAATTTTAGATGGACAGCGCATAATACTTTAAAATTGCAATGATTTGAATTTGTATTTAATGAAAAAGGCTGCCAATTGGCAGCCAGGTAGTATAGTTTTATTAAGAGGATTTCAGCTGGGAAAGAACAAATTCCAAACCTCATTTTTAAGATCTATTACCAAATTATTATTAATTACTGCATCAATATTAGCTATGTTTACTAAACTGCCCGATGTGTAGCCACCATGAGGCAAACCTATCCAATTAGGGGTGCTTCTTGAATTAATTAAGTGAATTCCTTTGGAAATAATTTTTACAAAAATATACCTATTGTGCTTTGTTAAATTTTTATCCTCATATACTTTTTCATCAATTACGACTACCAAATGCGTGAAGCATCTTCCTATATTCTGTGGATTCTGGTAAAGCACAATGATTTCCCCGACTTCAAGATTATTAGGTTCGTAATTAAAGTGTAATTTAAAAATACTATCACAATTCAAGTATGCAACAAGTTCTGCATCTGAATTAACGTTCTTAATGTATTTCATATTTGTTAAATTTTGTTAATATTCAATAAACCCCCTTAGCAATTTTAATTTTTTATACACCTAACTGACAAACCGTATGCTTTAGTATCACCACCTTTTATGAGTAAATTTGAATCGAAATTCAAACCTCTAACAACTGAGTTCTTCTCGTTAATTTCAGTTGAACTCCACCAAAACGCTTTCTTACCAAGACCTTGAAAGCTATCAAATACGAAACCTGCCGGTATAGGATGAAACCCACTGGTACCATAGCCAGACCAACTGATAAACATTTTCTCTATGACCTTTTCTCTGGTTCTAGGTATATATCTTCCTGTTTTTTCAGATAGATACCCTCTATTTTTACAAGTACTACATGGGTACAATTCCTTTTGCTTTGCAGTCCAATAATGACAATTTGGACAATTCTCGGTTTTCATTTCATCAAATCCACCTTTTTCTACATAATTAACCTTAACAATGTTACTAATTCTATGCTTCATATTTAATCCAGTTTGAAAATTTCCACCTAATACGCTATCTAAATAGTTCCACTCCTCCTGACTGGGCACGTGCCATCCGTCAGGACATAAATCTTTTGAGTCATCCACTGCATACCAATTATATAACTTACCATAATAACTACCATAGTCAACTATAGTATCATAATGACAAAATGCAGGTATTTTATTATTTCCCGCTTCAATCCATTCGCCAATTGTTCTTGCCTCTAGGATAGGTTCACCATTCCTAAACTTATCAACATTTAAATTTGAAGTCATCCATACTTGTTTTCCAATTGTGACTTCTGATGTTGCCGGAGCGGTTAAGCTTCCACTGTTACGAAAATTATCCCATGCTGTTTCTTGAGCAAACAAAGCACAATTGTTGTAAATCAAAGTTGCTACTATTGAAAACAAGTAGATGTTTAAATTTCTCATAATAGTTTTTTTTAATTTTTAATAAATTGATTAATAGATTTTTATTTAATAATTTTCAACATTTTTTTTACTGACGAATGTACTTTAATGGATAAAACCTGCAAACATTAACACCCTAATTCCAAAAATTTTCAACATCTTTTTCATTTTTTTCTTATTTTTGACATCGTTAAAAATATCAATACAAAGAAAATACAAATAAACCTCGTATTCAATGTGTTTTAAGCATATTATATGCATTGAAAACATAATAAATTGCCTATTATGACAATAAATGAAAAGGTTAAGTTTTTCAGAGAAAAGAAAGGCTATTCGCAGGAATCACTAGCTTACAGGCTTGGTATAGAACAGTCTCAATACAGCAGAAGGGAGAATGGACAAGTAAAATTTAGTGCAGATGAAGTGCTTGAGATTTCAAAGATGCTGGATATTGAAATTTCTGAATTATTTAGTGATCAAACAGTTGTATTCAATTCAAGCAATCAGAGTGGCGGAAGTTTTGGGCAATATATAAACATACCAGAAGTATTGATAATTCAGTACGAACAGAGACTCAAAGAAAAGGATGAAATGATTAGTCTCTTGAAAAACGTAATAGAAAACCTCAAAAAATAATCCCTCCTCAATTTCATGAATTTCTCATCCCGCGTAAACGGTAAACTACTCATCAGTGCCGAATATTTTGTGATGGATGGCGCCACCAACCTTGCACTAGCTACCCGCTACTGACAAAAAATGACAGCAAAAAGCGGCAGCGAAGGGG
>CANETR010000239.1 GCA_947441325.1 Saprospiraceae bacterium | reverse complement strand
CAACTTTGTTCATAATATCTCCAATTTCAAGTTTGTGTACTACATTCATTCCTTCCACAACCTGAGCAAAAATGGTATAATTTCCATCGAGATGGATAGCCGGTGCATGAGTAATAAAAAACTGAGCACTTTCTGTATCTTTTCCTGCCGAGGCCATGCCGACCCTACCCTCGCGGATGTAGCGCAGCATACTAAATTCAGAAACAACATTTACATCGAATCCACCCCAACCGTCGCCCCTGGGACAACCGGCCTGAGCAACAAAATTAGGTACCACACGGTGGAAGTACTTGCTGTTGTAATAGCCCGCTTTTACGAGTTTTACAAACTGCATCACTGTGGCAGGCGCCTCTTTTGGATAAAGTTCCAGCACGATTCTACCTTTATTGGTCTCAATAGCCACTTTAGGTTTTTCGCCCAAAGCATTGATAAAATGCCAATCTATTTCTACAAAATTGACAGGCAATTTTGATTTTGACTTTGTCCCAGAAAGATAATCGATAGCATTTTGAAGATAAATGTAGGTTTCTACGTCTCTTGGAAGTTTCAACTTGCGCTGTGCCGCTTTTAGAAAGTTATAATCGGGAAAAGCTGCCTTTAAATTGTTTTTTTCATCGGCAATAGCTTCGGCAATAATTGCCACTACACCTATATCCCCACTTTCAATGGCTTTTCGAAAAGTCTGATGAATTTCTTCGCGTACTCGGGCTGTAGAAAAATTTAAATCATTGGTCAAATTCGGGCTTTTATACAAACTGACCAAAGCCTGTGCAGCAGCTGATTTTAGAATAGGTGAAGGCGGTACGGTATCTGAACTTGGAAAAATAGCATCGGATAAGTAGCGGTAATTCCAGGAATAATAAGACAGCCCCTGCAAAATTTCGGCCTTCTCATATACATTTTGCGATTTTCGGAATCTTTCCATCAATTTTGTGCTGTAAAAACTTTTTTCCTGCCCATTGTAATATTCTGTGTTGCTAATTGCGGCAGTAATAAGCTTAGTTTTTACCAACCAATTGGGATGTTTTTCGGCCCAATCGAGATAGTTTGATGCATCTTTACTTTTTCCAAAACCAACGAGATGCTCTGCTGCACAAACCCTAACATGTACACTGGTATCTTTTAGGGCATCTTTTACTGTTTGCAGTGTCGAGTCGTACGGAAAATACTGCATGCCTCTAATAATCTGACAACGTACCCGATAATCTTTGTTTGTGTAAAAACTATTGTTGAGTGTTTTGAGCGCGTTGTTCCCCTTTGTTTTTGCCAAACCCACCACCAAAAACATAAGCGTATTGGGGTCTTTTTCGCCTTCGACGTTGTCAATGAGCAAATTTTCATATGGCGACAAATTCAAACCTGGAACTCTGGCCAGATAATTTGCAGCAACAAATCTTGCAGCCGGAGGCATAAATGCATTGGAAATAAAGTCTTTAATAATACGTTCAGTTCCTTCGGGCTGTACCATTTTTCTTTGGGCAAATCGATATAATGCCAAAGCTAATCCCTCTTGTAAGAGACTATCCTGAATAGGATAAGGCTGTGCAACGCACAAATTTTTAAGTTCTTTTTCTCCACCACAGCGACCTACCGCTTCCAGTATAGCAGCCTGTACAGTGCGCACGCTATCTGTCCTGAATGCTTCGGCAAGAATTTGAGCGGCAGCTATACTTTTTGTTTGCCCCAAAGCAAAGGCAGCTACACGGCGAACTTCATCGTAGGGATCTTCCAAAGCATCTGCCAAAACTGAGATTGCAGAGGTATCTTGCACAGATGCTAATGCCAATGCCGCCATGTAACGATGTGCAGGGTTATCCACTGTCAAAAATGTCTTTAAAGCCTCGGTATTTGCCTTGCCATCGGCCGATCTTTTGCTACGAATATTGAGGATTTGTTGTATAACAGCATCATCCAATTCAATATTAATCGGATCTTTTTTTGAATATGATTTTTTACCGCATCCACTGAATATCAAGGATATAACTAATAGGCAACTGATAATCTTACAAACAGATTTCATGTTCTATATTTGGTTTGAGTTTTAAGGATCATAAAATAAAAAGCAAGTAAATTAAACAACAGGTTTGTAATAAATAACAGCAGCAAACTTGCAAATCTGGTCGAAGCTGTAAAAAGCTCTGTCATTAAAATAAGCGAAACCATTGTAGAAAGAATCACTGTGAGCAAAAACCAGGATTTATTTCCAGGGTTCAGCATTGGATATAAAAAAAGAAGCAAAGCAGAAACTAAAATATGATAAACCCTTGGTAATATTTCTATTAGGCCAGTCCTATCCAAATCGGGTAAGGGTAAGGAAAATAAATCCCAAAGTCCTAAAAAACACAAAAAAGCGGCGTTTACCAATATTAATATTTTCTCTTTCATGTTTAACTACTCTTCCGGATTTTCCATAAACCAACTTGCATACATGACATAGGCATCAGAGATTCTGTGAATAGTGTCTGCAAATTTTTCTGGACTCAATTCCTTCACTTTTTTGGCCGGAACTCCTGCATAAATGCAATTACTTTCGAGATGTGAATTTTCCAAAACTACCGCACCTGCTGCAATGAGTACATTCGACTCCACTATCACATGATCCATAATCATAGCACCCATTCCTACCAGGACATTGTCTTTGATAGTACAGCCATGTACAATTGCCCTATGCCCCACCGATACGTTATTACCAATTAGGGTCGGTGCACGTTGATAGGTACAGTGAATAATTGCGCCATCCTGTATATTTACTTTATTCCCGATTCTAATAGAATGTACATCTCCCCTAACCACTGCCTGAAACCATACACTGCAATCTTCGCCCATGATGACATCGCCAACAACCGTTGCATTTTCGGCTAAATAGATATTTTTACCAAATTGTGGGCTAAAGCCTCGAACTGATTTTACAAGTGCCATTTTTAAATTAAAAGTGAATTTTTGTACTAGTTTATTCTTGATTCGAACAGCTTTAATTCCATTTCAAAGAAATTATTTTTAGGAATATTTTATGCTTTTATTGTAGAAGAAAGGTTCTTTTTAAGCTGCTGAGTCTGTTAGTCTGTAAAGTTCATAAATTTGAAGCAGAGTTGCACCTTTTTCTACAATATCTTTTAGTATTTTTGCCTTTGACAGCTTTGAAAGATGATAGAAAGGTCTGGCTCGAGTACGGAATAGTCAGATTTTAAAGCATAGAATCGCGTCTTCTGTCTTGAACCAAATGTCTCCTGTCTCAGATCTTCTGTCTCCTTGCCCTAGTCTAAATAAAAAATGGAAATAATAATTATTGTCTTACTCATTTTACTGAACGGCATTTTTTCTATGTCGGAAATTGCCATTGTCTCCTCGCGCAAAACAAGGCTGGATCTTTCGGCAAAAAGGGGCAACAAGGCTGCTCAGGCTGCTTTGGATATTGCACATGCTCCCAATAAATTCTTGTCCACCGTCCAAATTGGCATTACGCTCATCGGTATTCTCACCGGGCTTTTTGGTGGAGAGACGATGACTGAAGACGTGAAAGTCTTCTTCGAAAAATTTGATTTTTTCAGACCTTATGCAGCAACGATTGCTGTAATTGTTGTAGTTGTTTTCATCACTTTTCTCTCGCTCGTATTTGGAGAATTGGTACCTAAACGCATAGGGCTCTCTAACCCGGAAGGCATTGCCAAACTTGTGGCTAGACCAATGAATATACTCTCCATTATTACCATGCCCTTTGTGTGGTTGCTCACTTTTACGGGTGATCTCATTGTACGCATTCTCGGTATTAAACCTAAATCCGATTCGCAGGTTACTGAAGAAGAAATTAAGGCCATCATACAGGAAGGAACAGAGGGCGGTGCCGTCCAAGAAATTGAACAGGATATTATGGAACGTGTGCTAATTCTGGGCGACCGTAAAGTAGTTTCACTGATGACCAACCGAAACGACCTTATATTTTTGGGGCTCAACCAAAGTAGAGAAGAAATAGAAAAAATTGTCAGTGAGGAACTGCATTCCATGTATCCGGTTTACGATCAAAATCCTGACAACCTGAAAGGTGTTGTACTTCTGAAAGATCTTTTTCTAAATGTAAATAAAGCTGATTTTGAACTGAAAAAATACCTTAGAGAACCCGTTTATCTTTCAGAAAACACCTCGGTGTACAAAGCACTGCAGTTTTTTAAAGAAAAAAGCGTCAGCTACGGTCTGGTCACAGATGAGTATGGAATCACAAAGGGTGTTATCACTTTGAACGATGTTCTTGAAGCCCTTGTTGGTTCTGTTAATGAGTTTTACAAAGAAGATTATATGTTGGAACAACGTGCAGATGGAAGCTATATCGTTGATGGTCAGTTTCCTTTCCACGATTTTCTTATGCAATTTGAAATGGATGATTACCTGGAGGAATATGATTTTAATACACTTGGCGGTCTTATTCTGGACATTACCCAAAAAATTCCCAAAGAAGGCGAAATCATTAAATGGAAAAACTTCGAATTTGAAATCATCGATATGGATAATGCCCGAATTGATAAGATTTTAGTGAAATTCCAAACAGATTAAATAAAATTAGGAAGGACTAGTAATTTAGTAGCCAGTGATTTAGGGACTAGGAACTATGTACCAGGAACTAGGGATTTAGTAGCCAGGGGCCAGTGATTTAGGAACCAGGTACGAGTAGCTAGGTACGAGGTACTAGTTTAGAGGAAAGAGTGAACCGATCTCGTCCCATGACGAGAGAGCTCCACGAAGTGAAAGAGGAAAGATTCTAATTT
>CANETR010000238.1 GCA_947441325.1 Saprospiraceae bacterium | reverse complement strand
TGCCTGCCTTGTTGATATAGAATTGGAATATCTGAAAAAACACCTTAAATTAAGCGTAAAAATTAGCGGAACATCAGAAATAATACTAAATTACAATCAAATTGGAGATAGTTTTTCCAATTTTCAGAAAAGAACCCTCAGGCATAATGGAGCATTCAATATCCCAACTAATACTGCAGCAGAAACCTGCCTGCAATTTAGCTTTGAAGTTTAGCTCTGCCGAAAAAGTAAATCTATGAAAAAAGTAA
Source organism: Saprospiraceae bacterium (assembly GCA_947441325.1). Lineage (GTDB taxonomy): Bacteria > Bacteroidota > Bacteroidia > Chitinophagales > Saprospiraceae > Saprospira. The sequence continues at coordinate 4,511 of CANETR010000238.1, read as the reverse complement.
TTATTATTGAGGATAATAGCATCATTGCCGAGCTGATTCAAAAACAAATAAATAATCAGGGCGAATATTTATGCGAGAGATATTATCTAAACCCGGTTGAATTTTTAAAATCAAACGATAGAAGCGACATAATTCTTTTAGATATTATGATGCCAGAAATGTCAGGAATTGATGCCATAGATAAGATTCTAGCCAAGCTCCCTAATGTCTCCATTATTATAAATTCCATTAAAGACGATTCTGAGACTATTTTCAAGGCTTTACAAAAGGGTGCAGTGGGTTATATCGATAAACAAACCTTTGATAATTCCTTTGTCGATGTATTTAAATCGGTTGAAAACGGCGGCGCATATATGACCCCCAAAATTGCCCGAAAAGTAATGGATTTTTTCAGTGGCAAAAAGAAAATGCCCGACAACCTTACCGAAAGAGAAGTGGACGTCGCAAATGCAATTTTGGAAGGACTCAGTTATAAAATGATTGGCGATAAATTCGGCATATCCTTAGATACAGTGAGAGCGCATGTGAAAAATATCTACAAGAAATTGAGCATCAACAGCAAGTCGCAGCTGTTCAATATTTTTAAAAAATAAGTCCAGACTTCGAAATTTTTAGGACAGGCTTTTTACTTTAATTTTTTCTCCTTATTTTGTGGAATTGAATCTAAGCAAGACAACTTAATTCCTGAGTTTTAATTCAGATGAAATAGAATAGTAGCAATTTTCAAATCCTCAAATTAGCTCATTTTCAAATTACCAAGCTATGTTAAAGCCAAGAATACTTCCCGAAGATATCGAAGGATTGAAATTCATCGAATACCGCAAAAGTTTTATAAAGGAACTAAGACGCATGAAATCGGCTTGCGCTGAACCAGGGCAAACAACCAATTTTATGATTATGACCGAATGGAATTTCCCCGACCTTCCGGCAAAAGATCTTCCCCTGATTGTAATTGGGGATTTCAAAGGAAATTGGGAGAAATACTACAAAAAAACTGCCCGCAAGCGTTCTCAAAAGGACTTTGCATTTGGTAATGCCAGTTTTGGAAAAGAAACCTCAGAGGGCCAGGAGTTTATTCTCGAAATTCGACATGGTAGAATAAAGCCAAAGGGAGAACGTGCTTTCGATAAGGTCATTTTAAGCAAGGTGGGCTTGTTTCCAGTAGTGATTAAAAGAGGCGGGACAGATGAGGAAAATACTGATGCCGAAGAGGGAGCAGATGCAGAAAACATCAGAAATGGTGCTGTCGCTTCCACCATTACAGCTACTGTAGGCAATTCTGCTAGAGAAAAGAAAGAAAAAGCCCCTCAGAAAGAGCCATCTAAAAATAAAGAAGAACGCATAGCGGATATAAAAGCTCAAACAGCCGAACTCAAAAAGGCAACCGAAAGCATTAAAGCAAGATTTGCCTTAATCAAAAATCAGGTGAGCGACAGAGTCAAAACTGATAATTTAACCAGAAAAGACCTGATTGCTGTTCGAGAGCTGCATAAAGCCTACATGTCCTATAACGATGCCTTTGATTCTGCCGATCCTAAACTTCAGGAAAAATTTGCTTCGGCAAAAAAGGCCTTGGATAATCAAAATAAGGAATTTGCAAAATTTGCACTTCTTGTAAAAGCTAAAAAGAAAACGCTGGCAGAACAGCTGGCAGATAAATTTTTCGAGAAAAACGCCGATCGCGAAGCCAACAAAGAAGAAGTGGAGCAGATGCAGAAAAGCTTGAAAGCAGCCATCGATTACCGTCAGATATCTATGCGTGAAGGAAATGAAAAGCAGCTCAACTTGAAAGCAATTTATATTTCAGCCCAAATGAAAGGCCCTGCTTTCAAATCTACCTATACCGACAGGGTCTATGAAAAATTGATGCAGCCCAAATAATTATGAGCTTTACGCAAATTGGAAAATAAACTTAAAATCCGAAGGCTTTATGCTCTTCGGATTTTTTCTATTTTTGCAGTGAAATTTAAAGTTATAGAAAAATGAGTAAAAAAGGTAAACAGGAAAAATTTATCGAAATAGGTACCCTGCCCAATGTTTTTCAAAGTCATGAGGTACATTCGCCCAATCTCATAGCTTCAAATGGAGTAACCAAGGCCATGAAGGGACATTGGAATGAGTTTTTCGGGAACAACAACCCAATAATCATAGAACTAGCCTGTGGGAAAGGCGAATATGCAGTCGGCTTGGCCCGAATGTATCCCGAACGTAATTTTATCGGTATGGACCTGAAAGGAAACCGGCTCTGGAAAGGTGCTACTGAAGCGCAACGCGATGGGTTGAGTAATGTAGCCTTCATCAGAAGTCAAATCGATTTTATAACACAATATTTTGAAAAAGGAGAAGTCTCCGAAATCTGGATCACCTTTGCCGACCCACAATTGACTAAGGCCAGAAAAAGACTCACTTCGCCCTATTTCCTGCCACGTTATCGCGAAATTCTCAAAGCAGGCGGACTGCTGCACCTTAAAACTGATTCGCCCGAACTTTATGAATATACCCTTGAAATTGTGGAAGAGGAAAAACTGAAACTACAGTATTCCAATAACAATATTTATGCTTTGGAAACGCAGATGCCCGAATGGAGCATAAAAACCTTTTACGAGCAAATGCACCTAAGCAAGGGTTTAACAATCAAATATCTACGTTTTGAAATCTGATATCAAGTAAGCCAATGCGTGAAAAATTAGCGCTACTTTCCTCTTTAATCTTGGTTACGGGTTTGGTATTATCCAAATTTATGATCAGTATTGGCATTATTCTGCTCCTGTCAACGGCACTATTTAGTAATAATTACAAGAGGGATTTCAGAAAACTTATCAGCAACCCGGCAATGCTTGCACCTGTCGGCATTTTTTTAACGGTATTTTTAAGCGGAATTTATTCAGAAAACAGCATACAATTTTGGGGGCTGATACAAGTAATGCTTCCGCTAATATTGCTTCCACTTGCCTTTGGGCTCTTGCCGCTTTTCGAAAGAAAATTTGTTAACAGTATTTTATATTACATGGTATTCCTCATGTCGATTGCCGTGATTTGGGTGCTCTGGATTTATCTTACAAACTTTGAATTTTATCAGCAACAGCTTTCTGTAAGCAAAACCCTGCCTACTCCTCAAGAGGATCATATTCGTTTCAGTTTGCTGCTGGCATTGTCTGTTTTTGCTGCCTTTAAATTATTTTTTGAAGGTTTTTATTTCATATTCCCAAAGTTTGAAAAATACCTGCAACTCTTCCTGGGCATCTTCCTATTGGTCATGTTGCATGTCTTATCCGTCAGAAGCGGACTTTTGGCTTTTTACATTGGTATTGCAATCATAGTTATTCATAGTATCATTGTACGTAAAAAGCTGATTTTAGGGCTGGGGCTTTTACTATCATTGGCAATAATGCCTGTTTTGGCATTTAATTTCGTTCCCGGAATCCGTCAGAAATTTTACCTAATGCGATATAATTGGGAACAATACCAAAGTGGAAAAATTTCAAATTTATCCGATACGCAAAGACTTATTTCTTATAAGCTTGCATTGAAAGTTGCCGCGCAAAGCCCATGGATTGGGGTAGGGGCCGGCGATTTGTACAGCGAGCAGGAAAAGGCCTATAAAGAATTGTATCCCGAACTGGGCACCATGCAACCGCACAATCAGTTCATTTCTTTTTATGCGGCTTGTGGTATGTTGGGATTACTGTCTTTGTTATTTTTTCTGTTTTTCCCGCTATGTTATAAAAGTACCTATAGATCAATTTGGAACTTATTGTTTTTTACAATTATTTTTAGTTCAATGCTTACCGAAAATACCCTTTTTGTGTCAGTTGGTGTTAATTTCTATGTGTTTTTTTTGTTGCTGAATATCAATGTATTGTATCCCCCAAAAATATAATTAAAAACTAAATCTTATGACTGAAAACTACATCAAATCACTGCTCGACAAAAATCAGGATTGGGTAAAAGAACAATTGGCCGAAGACCCTGAAGTTTTCAAAAAATCAGCAATGGGTCAGGAACCCAAAGTGCTTTGGCTGGGTTGCAGCGATAGTCGTGTGCCGCCAAATGAAATTACAGGAACCAAACCCGGCGATTTTTTTGTGCATCGCAATATTGCCAATCTGGTGTCTTATACCGATTTTAACTTCCTTAGTGTACTAAAATACGGCGTTGAGTATCTTGGGGTAGAACATGTCATTGTCTGCGGGCACTATCAGTGCGGAGGTGTAAAAGCCGCTATGGGCAATGATAGTTATGGCATTTTGGATAATTGGCTGCTACAGATAAGAGATACCATGCATTTCTACGAAGATGAACTCGAAAAACTAACAGACGAAGATGCCCGTTTCGACCGTTTGGTAGAGCTAAGCGCCATTGAGCAGCTGAGCCATCTGGGCAATACCAATATCATTCGCGGTGCATGGGACAAAGGCAATAATGTGCAGCTGCACGCCTGGGTTTATAATATCGGCTCAGGTTTTATCAAGCCTATCATTGGTGGCATCGACAGCGTAGAGTCTTTAAAG
>CANETR010000237.1 GCA_947441325.1 Saprospiraceae bacterium | reverse complement strand
TAAATTAAGATAAAAATTACTGACCATGAGTATGAATAAGTCATACCAATATATTTATTGGTTCAGTATGAAATAAAATTCAGCTATTTTAAATATACTAAAGTTGTTTAAAATGAAAAAAAAATCATGGTAAGATATCAGATTTTGATTTCTCTAGGATTATTTATAAATGTTAAATAATTAATGTTTCTGATTTGCTGAAAAGCTGATTATCAGCAAAATAAAATGATAAAAAAGGCTCATTATTGAACAATTATTGGACTTTCGATGCAATGAGGATTAAGGAATTGTGAAATTAGATTGTATTTTGAATCCAACACCAATTTTATCTTTTAGCATCTTTACTTGCATTCCACTTATTTTGTCTGTATATTTGTACATAAATAAGTACATTTATGTTGACTACCACTTTATCTGAATTTAGAAAAGACATGAAGAGCTACCTCGATAATGTTACGCAAAGTTTTGAAACATTGATAATTAATCGGGGTAAAGACACTGGGGTTGTTATTATTTCTCTGGAGGAATATAACTCACTTATTACCACGCAACATGAATTGTCTTCCCGCATTAATCAACAGAGATTGGATGAATCTATCGAGGCACTGAGATCGGGTAAGAAGATGATAAAAAAACTGGTAGATCAATGAAATTCGTTTTTACTGAATTGTCTTTTGAAGATTACCTTTTCTGGCAAAAGAATGACAAGCAGAAACTAAAGCGAATCAATGAGTTACTAAAGGACATATCCCGAAGCTCCTATGAAGGAATAGGAAGACCTGAACCATTGAAGTTTAATTATGCTGGCTTCTGGTCCAGACGAATTGACGATGAACACAGATTAATTTACAGGGTCAGAGATGACGAGATTCAAATTGTAAAATGCAGATTTCATTACGATTAAATGAAAAATAGCCTAGCTCTTGGCCAAAGCTGACCTAAGAGTGGTAGGTCATCTACATAAGATATTTGCATTAAAGACAAAAAAATCGTAAATTAGTGTAAAGACAATTATAAAATGGAGAATCCAATAAATATTTCGGATATTAAAGTGCTTTATCCAGACGAGTGGGTTTTACTCGGGAATCCCATATTGGATGAAAGTAAAATGGATGTTATTTCTGGTATTCCTTTATTTCATAGTAAAGACAAGAAAGAAGTTTGTTATATCGGAAGAGACAAAACCTCAGACTTTGATAAAATCACAATAATTTATACTGGTTCATTTCGACCTGCCAGAAAAATTACAGGGATTTTCAATCGCATGGTAAAATGACCTATAAATTCAAACGGGAATCAGAAGAGGGGCTAATTGTAGTTATTGTAGAAATTGATTATAAGTTTGAATTGAAAATGATTTTAGATACCGGAGCAACAAATACAACGATCGACAGTAATGCCTTATATTTATTAGGGTATGACTTAAAAGACAGTGTAGGTGACGTAGAAATCGAAACTGCTAATGGAATAATTACCACTAAAATTTTTGAGCTTAATTCTTTTTCATCACTTGGCTTGATAGTGGAAAAATTTCCTATTCAAGTATATGATTTCATAGCTCACGGCATATACTCTGATTATGATGGACTTTTAGGACTTGATTTTTTAAAAGGCACAAAATTTTGTATTGACCTAAATGAAAATACAATATCGATATCATAATGAGGGTAAATCTGACAACAACTAATTTTTAAATGATACTCCCTATAGAAGGTGTTAACATTTGCCAAAGCTGTCCTTTTGGAAATTACCTAAAGAGTTCGTACAAGGAGATGCAAAAAAATCTACGGGCATAAATCTTCAATATGTAAAAGGTCTGAAAACAAATTATTTGATTCTGCGAGGCCATCATTCAGATAGTTTTCATCAGATGGAAGAGTACTAATAATGGTTTTTAATATATACATGAAATCTTGATTCTTTGAATCCAAGATGTTTCAATATTTGAGAAATAATAAATTCTGGAACAGGCGAAATATGTGTTTTAATTATAATAGGAGCCTTAAGTCATTTCTTGTATATTTTGCATGATCTCCCTCTGTTTTTATACATATTAAACCTTGATGTTCCATTAACCAAACCTTATCCCCTGCAATTCTATCTCCTTTCCTGTATTCTACGTCCACTCCGTCTGTCAGATATTTGTGAAATGCATAATTGTTTTGAAAAAGGTATGGACTATCGGTTCACAACACTTTTTTCATTGGCTCTTCCTGTGCATCTTGCCTGAACACCCGGATTTAGTTTGGCCATGGCATTCCTCAACCTAGATTTCAATACCACCTCGTTATATTCCCTTTCCTTTGCCAATCCTTCGTGGGGAAATGGATGCACCATTGACATAGGAATGACCCAGGTCAATGAACTCCTGAATGATGATTTGTTCGATATGGTCTTCGGAAATTACTGCCATATAATATTTATTTACATAAACGTTTGCTTATTGAAATAATGTTTGTATTTTTACATCAGGTTCATCTTTCAGTTGAAAGAAGGAAATCGAAGAACGCAAGCCCAGATGCTCTGCGTTTTTTGCTTTTTTAGAGTATCTCATTTAGTCTTCTCTTTGTATATTTTGCCATTATTTTGTCCCTCTTTACATCCTTGCCTGTAAGGTAGTAAGCTGTTAGTAAATAATATTCATTTTTATTTCTTAATGGCTCTAACACCACAACATATTTTTCATCATTATCATAAAAATAGGTTCTATAACCTTCTGGTTCTTTGACAGAGAACAAATACATATTTTCATTTTTGCCATTGTCTAAATGATATTTTACCCAGTGTAATCTTACAGATCTATGATTATCGTATTCCCGCTTTCTGGTTACTTTATCAACCATAACCGTAATTAAATGTGTAAACAAAGTTTCCATTTTGATTACACCATCCACAGGGGTTGGCGTTACTTTTTTTTGATTGAAAACTATTTGATCGAATTCTTCAAAATCTCTTTTAAATATTTTCCTCAATGATTCTATTCTTTGGTATTCATTGAAAGAACCTAACTCCAATAATTGATTGTATTTTTTGATCAGATTTAATGCCATATTATTTTAATTCAATAAAAAATAAATTAAACTTCTTAGAGTAATTCGATATCAATAAATTTTCACCTGAATGTTGTTTAATTCTATTGATGATTTTAACTTTTGCAGCATTCTTTTTTTCAATATTATTGTGCTGATATGAGATGGCACCCATAATAAAGTCAGTTAACTGCATTAATATACTTTCGTGAGAACGGATATTTTGTATGTTTCTAAAAACTCCAAGTTTTTTATTTAGAATTTCTTCAAGTTTATTTACTTTGTTGGCACTCAGAGAATCTTTAATATCTAAGTAAACATTGTAATTGTATGCAGGGTCCACCTTATTAAGCAAAAAGTAATATATGGTATAATAAAATTCATCATACGTTTTGCCGTGAGCTTCGTAGTTTATTTTTGATTTATCTACTCCAACGGTTCTAAATTTTAAATCGGTGTCAAAAAAATAATCTGTTAGCTCTTCATAAAAACGAAGTTTTGATTTTGACACATTAGTCCATTTAATTTCCGCATTAAACTTATGCTTGTCTTTTAATTCTTTTATTCTTTCTGTGTGACGTTTTACTTGATTGTATGCACAGCCTACAGAGCCTAAGAACATATAAGGTTTGTGATCATGCTCTATATGACAACTTTCATCACAATATAAATTAAATGTTTTACTCATTTTTGTATTTATTTTTATCTTCTACCAATATCTCTGCTACTTCCAACTCTCCTGAATTGAGTTCGGTGAGGAGGGTGTCGCGAAGGTTTATGAGCATTTCATTTTCTTCTTTAATTTGACATTGATTTTCATAGAAAGGTTTTAGAGCAATTTCTACAAATGTGTTTACTAAATCAAAAACAGGTAAAGATATTTTTTTGGTTGATACTTGTTGTGTTTGGTAAAAATATTGAAACAATGAATTGATTTTTACTTTTGACCGCATTACCATTAACTTAGTTGAAATAACGTATTTACTTGCATCAAAGTTTACAGATGCAAATCTCTCTTATTAGCTGTTCTATTTCACTGTACAAAATGTCACCTATTTCAATCGATTTTTTTGCTTGACCGGGTAAGTTTTCAGGATTTGAAAAATTATTGTGCAAAAATTTGCCATCTTGAATATCTCCGGAATTCAGGTATATAAGTCCTTTTACTTGACATATTTTACCATTTTAAACACTTCCTCCACCTTTAGTCTCATTTAATTGAGACGGCAAAACAAATTTTTGGCTTTCACTCAAATCTTTCATTTCAACAAAAGAGTGTTCAAAGCCTGATTTCAATGTAACTTTTGGATTTATTTCTATGAAATCTGATAGTTTGTATTCAGCTGGGTTGCTTTATGTAAATGTAGCGAATACCCTCGTAAAATGGAATTTCTTAACCAACCTTTATTAAAAGTTTCAAACAAATGGTTTCTTCCCGGCAGGTTTCAATGTAATATTCAATGACAAATCCCATTTCTGAATCACGGATTATAGGGATTACAGGATTTCACGGATTATGGATAGCGTTTATTTTATGCTACTTTTTACGATAGGTTATAAAGTTGAAATTTACCACTAACACTCGGTTTTGAATCAGGATTTTGAGGATTACAGAGAACGTCTTCGTTTTAAACGTAATGTTAATTCGTAGATATATTCTTTCGAATAAACTCACAGATAGCCTCGCCTTCTTGGCACTATAATTTTAATTCATCCAGGCTTTTAGACAGCCTCT
>CANETR010000236.1 GCA_947441325.1 Saprospiraceae bacterium | reverse complement strand
CTATGATAGGCTGCACAATGAGCCCTGTAAGTGGAGCAGCAAGCCATAGTGCCGGAATCTCTTCGGGTTTTGCCCCAAGATTCTCATAAATCGAGCTCATATTGGCCATTTGGAGTCCCCATCCGAATTGGATACCCATAAAGCCAAAGCTCATATTCCATATCTGCCAGAAAGATAATTTCGGCTTGCCTGCTGTCGTCATATTTTAAATTATTTATGGTAAACCAAATATTCCCAAGCTCCCATCTTGATTTTTCCAGAGGTCGCATCCAGCTTTTTATTACTGTACAATTCGGTATAATCACCTTTTAACTTGCTATTGTCGAAACTGACTTCGCGCGGAGTTTTTGAGAAATTAAACACACAGAAAACTGATTTATCCTCTTTGGAGCGCTCAAAGGCAAAACCCAATGTATCGGTTTCGGGACTAAGTATATTCAAATCTCCACCATAGGTTCCATTCCATAGCGCTTGATTTTCATGTTTCAGTTTCAAAAGTGGTTTGTAAAAATCGGTCATTTTCCAATCTTTCCAAACGATGGGATCTTTTTCGAAAAATTTCAGTCTCTTATCCAGGGTAGCTTCCTGTCCATTGTAAATCAAAGGCATACCTTCCAAAGTTGCAGCGAGCACTGCAAAGCTTTTCACTGCATCGCCCAGACGCTCTTTTTCGGTGCCTTTCCATGAATTTTCATCGTGGTTTGATGTAAAATGCAGTCTGAAAGCTTCTCTCGGAAATTCTTTTGCCTTGCCATTCAAATATTTTCTGATATCGTTGACCGATTTTTTACCTAAGGCTACTTCATTCATGATAAAATGAAATTCCCATCCGTAAGTCATATCAAAGGCTTTTTCGTGCAATTTAGCATTTTCTGCCTCAGCCAACATAAACACTGGTTTGATGCTGTCGAGTGCGGGGCGCACTTCATTCCAGAAATCTACAGGAACCCAGTCGGCCACATCGCAGCGATAACCGTCGATATCGCATTCTTTTACCCAAAATTTCATGGCATCGATCATGGCTGCGCGCATCTCCTTATTATCGAAATTCAAATCGGCCACATCCCACCAGTCAGTTCCGATTGGCGGCTGCATTTTTCCAGTCGAATCGGGTGTGTACCAATCTAGATGCCCCTGCTCTACCCAAACATTGTCAAAAGCAGTGTGATTGGCCACCCAGTCGATGATGACTTTCATATCCATGCTATGTGCCTTCTTCACCAGGGCCTTGAAATCATCGATTGTACCATACTCTGGAGCGATGGCTTTATAGTCTTTTACAGAATAGTAACTACCAAGTGTTCCTTTTCTGTTTTTAACCCCAATTGGGTGAATCGGCATAAACCAAATGATATCAACCCCAAGTTCTTTCAAACGTGGCAATTCCTTTTCGAAAGCAGCAATAGTTCCTTCTTTGCTGAACTGACGGAGGTTTACCTCATACATCACAGCATTTTTTGACCATTCAGGAACTTTTTTCACAGCCGTTTTGGAAGAATCACCGGATTCTTTTTCTGTTCCATTTTTCTTGGCATTGTTACAGGACATCAGTCCAAAAACAAAGACTAGGCTTAAAAAAATCAAAAATCGGAATTTCATACAGTTTTATTTAATGATTTTGAATGAATTGGCTTCAATTTGATAATCGACATTATCCACAGTTACTTTTTCTGCTTTGGCAGACATATTCAATATTACGGTTGTTTTTTCATCGAAGTACTGGCGTCGGTAAACCCAGACATTATCGCTGAGGGAAAGTGTGCGGAAGCTACCGTACATAAGCGACATGCTTGAACGGCGCAGTGCGCTTAGCTCCTTAACTACATTATACACCGAACTTTCCTGAGCCGACAGTTTATCGAACTGCATTGGGCGGCGATTATCGGGGTCACCTGCGCCAGGCATCCCTATTTCATCACCATAATAAATGACCGGAACGCCGGGGCTAGTTAAAAGAAAAGCTGTGAGCATTTTCAATCGGGCATAGCCCACTGTATCGACAATTTTAACTTCGCGCAACCAGCCTGCCGCTTTATCATCTTCATCAAAACGCAACCCTTTTCCTGCATAGCTTATGAAACGGGCAATGTCGTGATTCCCTGTAATATTTCCCATCAGCGAATGTCGGCCATAGTATGAGAAGGATGCTCGCAGCGACTCTTCCAATTTTTTGAAGGAACCATTTCCTCCGGCCAAGGCAGAGCGCATATCGAAATAAAGATTAAAATCGAATTGCCCATCCATCATACCAGAACTCACATAACTGCCAATAAGTGCACGGCTGCCAAAGGTCTCTCCTACCTGATAAACCGGTTTCTTGATATTTTTTTTGATTTTGACAGTCAGTGCTCTCCAAAAATCCTCGGGAATATGTTTGGTTGCATCGTGTCTGAATCCGTCTAAATCGTAGTACTGCAGCATGTAAAGCGCCGAGTCTGTCATCAAATCAACCACCTCGGGCTTTGCATAATCGAGGGTGGGTAAAAATTCATCGAACCAGGTAGTGAGGCGATGCTCATCCCAGATTCTGATATTTTTGGTTCCATCAGGAAGAATCAAATCGGTTGCCCAATCGGGTTGTTTCTTATAAATTGGGCTTTCCTGATGAACATGATTGGAAACATAATCGAGGATTACGTTTATATTTCTTTTGTGTGCCTCGGCTACCAATTCTTTCAAAACTGCTTCGTTGCCAAAACGATGGTCGATGCCGGTAGCAGAAATTGGCCAGTAACCATGATATCCCGAATACTTTCTTTTGGGTTGCGGATATTCAATTTCGCCATGCAGCGGATTTTGGGTTATTGGCGAAAGCCAGATGGTATTGATACCCAATTTTTCAAAATAGCCTTCTTTCAGTTTTTTTGTAATACCCTCGATATCACCCCCCCAATAGTTGGCTTTTTCGTGAATTTCGGGGTCTTTGACAGGATCATCATTTTTGGGGTTGCCGTTACAAAAACGGTCTACCAACATAAAATAAAGAATCTGTGCGTGTTTATCCTCGCGGGACAGCAATTTGCTGTCTTTGATAATTTTTCCAGTTTCTAATGGCAGATAAAATTCAGAAATTTGTCCATCTTTATTAGCCACCAGGCCTCTCAGGCTAGATCTTTTTAGTTTTTGGGCCTCTTTTGGAATGCTGAATTTATAGTTTGAATCCTTACCCTGATTTTGTAAACTGCTGTTTTCCCAAAGTACAATTGGCGCCTGCGCAGCATCTTCGAATTTGAAAGAAATTCCATCTGCTTCTTCCTTCAATACAATTTCTTTGGGATCTGTAGTCGGAATTTCACCAACCTTGAGCAGTGAATTTTTTCCGCCATTACCATTATCGGCTTCGAGCGGATTATTTTTATCAAGCTGCCAGACCTCGTCTGCAATAATCTGATACTGATACTTTCCGAGACTCATATCGGCTTTGTAAATCCAATCGCCATCTGCGGTCTTCTCCAGTTTCAAGGGCGACCAATTGTTCATCTCGCCTGCAATCTGCACTTTTTTGGCATTAGGGAAACTGAATTTGAGTTCAACCGAAATTTTATTCGATTTGATCAACACAAGGTCGTACTTTTTGCCTTTAATAAAACAGGAAATCAGCCCCAAAAGCGGTGCGTCCTTTTCAGTATTAATACGCCAGTTCTTATTTTCATTTTTGACTTTAAAACCTGTTGACACCTTAATCGAATCGGGATTATTTTCAATAAAAAAATCCTGAATTGGAATGAGCTGCTCAGCCGCATCGAGCCTGATATAGGAAAGCGTACCCTGTGCCAAATCAGCCCCAGCATTATTTTTCAGCGCTGAATTACAGGAAAAGAGCAGCGGCAACAAAAGCAACAAAGTGTATTTTACCATTTTATTGTCATTTTATTTCGGGAATAGGGAATGCTGAATTGCTGCAAGCCTTTTTCAATTAGATTTTCACCTTTATTTTCATAAAAGGTGTCAATACCGCTGATTGGCTGCAGTTGTCGCAAATCTTCAAAATCGGTTTTAATTTGAACTCCATCCAATTCTATCTTATCGGAACTGAATCCGTGAAAAACCACATTAACTGTCTCAACAGTTGAATAGTAATTTCCGCAGGCAGCTGTAATTGTAAGACTGTTAGCATCTAGGATCGCGAGGCGTTCTGAAAATACTTCATTCAGATAATCGTTACTGATTCCGTCATCTTCATAAATTACGGTTCTTCCTTTTGTATTGCCATAAATATGCAGGCTAAGCTCCTTTGATGATTCATCTAAATGTTGCGTATTGGGCTGCATAGGAATGATTGCACCTGATTTTACAAAAACGGGCAATCTCCAAAGTGGCGATTCTATTACTATTTCCTGATTGCCGCTGTATTTTTTGCCCGTCCATAAACAATACCAATCGGATTCGGGCAGCCATACTTTTACATAATCCTTGGTACTCTCAACCGGGGCAATGAGTAGGCTGTCACCACATAAAAACTGATGCTGATATTCAGCTTTATAGGTATTTTCTTCGAAAGCATAATCAAAAACCAAAGAGCGGTTGAGCGGCAAACCCTTTTGCTGCGAAAGTCGCATCATGGAATAAATATAAGGCATGAGTCGATAACGCAGCGAGATGTAATTTCTGGCAATTTGTTCTACTTCTTCCCCGAAAGACCAAGGCTCGGCATCTTTGGTATTCACAGCAGTATGCGCCCTAAAAAATGGTTGAAAAGCCGCCAGACTGATCCAACGGGCATACAGTGCAGGGCTTGCCTCCCCAGCAAATCCGCCCACATCATT
>CANETR010000235.1 GCA_947441325.1 Saprospiraceae bacterium | reverse complement strand
GTATTGGGTCTCAAGACTTTTTCCCAAACAACAAGACCTTCGAGGTCTAATTTATACAAAACAATATTAGTCGATTCTGGTCTTGATTGTCCGTTCACAATGACCATTTTGGTGCGGTTACCCGCAACCAGATAACCCTCATCATTTGCCAGTACAATCATTGAAATGCCTTCTTCATCGAAACCGCCCTCTCCATCGCCAAAGGTTTTGGACCATTCCTCATTACCCAAAGAATCGGTTTTAATGAGGTAATAATCATCCTCATTAGTAGCTGAAAAGGAATTGGAAGAACCTAAAAGGATATAACCACCATCGGCAGTACTTTTAATATCGCTGGCCTGTTGGTCGCGGATATGCCCATAATATTTTACAAAGGCATCCATTTGGTTAGCTGGGGCAATCTGTTCTTTTTTACAGGCTGAAAGTATTGCTGTAAGGCAAATGCAGATAAAAAATAAACGTTTCATATTCATGTGGGATTATCGGCCTTCTTTAATTTTATCAGCTTGTTTTGCAGCTTCACGAATGACATTGGAGCTTGCTCTGCCACGTTGTACATCTTCCAAAATGCCTGGTTTATCTCTTTCTAAATCTCGTATGAAGCTGTTGAGCTCTCTTTTCAATTCAGCGTCAGTGGTGCGTTTTGCATTATTTTTCTCACGTTTCAAGAGTTGGTCCAGTCGTCTGTCAACCAATTCAGGATCGTATTTTACCTTTTTTCTTGGCTTATAAAAGGATTTTTCAAAACCCACAGAGATGGAGAAATTATCAATTCTAAAATCATTGTCAACATGGCCAAATTGATACACCAACTCGCGGTTACTGTATCTGTTTTCCATATTCACCGAATTGAGCAACATACGGTTGTAACGAGCTTCTACTACAAGAAAATCACGGCCGATTCTAAATTTTGAACCAATGCCGATAATTCCCGAAACATTAACATAGTTTCTTAAAGAAAGCGCTTCAACACCATTTTCTTCGCCATAAACTGTCAGTCCAGGGCCTGCAATTGGAATACTGACCTCTCCGCCTACAACAGCTCCTCCACCGAGTGTTTCACGGGAAGTACTTCTATTGATATTAACTAAATTGGAACTGAGCAAAAAGTTAGGAGCTGCTCCAACATAGGCATATGGAATTATTTTTTTAAACTTTTTCAAATAATGCTCATAACGAACCATTACAGGAATATCTATGTAAAATTGCCTTTCGTTGAATTGTAGCAATGAATACTGATAATCGGCCTGTCGCGGATTCAACAGATTAGAAGTCAGGTACATGGTATCCGCAAAGAGATAGGATCTCATGGCAAAATTTCCTTCAATCGCCACCGTAAAGTCACGCCATACCGGAATTTCGACTCCCAAAGCAGTATTAAAACCAAGCGTGATTTGTTTATAATTTTGGGCTGGTCTGTTATTGTTATCGGTATTATAATTTTGGAGAACCTGAACCATACTGTAGTTTGTGCCTAAGTTTGCATAAGCAGAAATCAAAGGCTTTCGACGATAGGTTCTTGATAAATAAATCAGGTCATAAGAATTATCCGGATCGGTAGAGTCAGCTTCGAAAAGCGGATTGAACCTAAGCAGATTTTCATAAGATATGGTACTTTCCCCAATTTCATTTCTGAACAGAAAACTCTCTGTGAGCAGTTTATAACCCTCCACCATTTTTTCTCTGGAGAAAATCTTTGGACGTTCGCTCAGGCAATCTTCAATTTTATCTTTTACCTCGCTTAACAGACCCGCCTGATAGCTTCTTTTGGCTTCTTCGAGCCTGTCGATACAAATTGTAGGATCTAAGCTCTGCGCAAAGACAAACTGTGTTATGAAAACTAATGCAGTTACCTTATATATCTGGCTCAGCATAATGGTTTTTATTATTGGGTGATAAAGTGGGCAATTATTCTAGTTATCGGTTTCCTGTAGGAAATCTTGACCACAGGTGTTCAAAGGTGTTCTTGTGCCTTCGGCAGTAATGATAAACAGTTTTTGTTTTCTGGGGTCTTTTTCAGGGTCGTCTGTGCCAATGTATTTTTTCCAGTCTTTGTTGCTCAGGTTTTTACGAACCATATCACACATTTGCTCCGCATATCTGGCCATTTCAACCTCATAAATTTTTACAGAACCGTCGGCACAGCCTGTTAAAGCTTTTTTGCCATCATGAGAAAAGGCTACAGATAGTACCCAGTCGCTATGATCTTCGAGACGAATGGGTTGGAATTTTGGGTCTTTGAATGGAAACTCTTTTTCGTTGTCGAATTTCTCATATTTTTTATCCCAAACCTGCCAAAGAGTAGCTCTTTTGTCTAAGGAGCCAACCAACAATGCCGTACCATCATCATTAAATGAAATATCGCTGATACCTGCGCTGTGGTTAAGCAATCGTTCTGGTTTGTATTCACTGCGTTTTTCAACGTAGTCATAGATATCCCAAATGAGCAGCGCACCATCCTGATAACCCACTGCAACAAAACGACCAGCGGGGCTAATAGCTACCGAGGTGGCATTCTGTTTGTTATACGGATTATCCAATTTAAATTCTTCCTGTCCAGATTTGATATTCCAAATAGACACTGCAGGACTGTTCCCAGCGCCTGCAATATGCTGTCCATCGCCCGATAGGGAAATTGAAGTGACTCTATTGCTCAAACCTTCTACAATTGGAGTAACCTGACCTTTTAAGTTAGAATATTTGATTGAACCGTCATCTCCTGCAGAAACAACTGCATTGCCATCGGGAAGAAATTCCAGAGCCCATACACGGCGTCCGCGATGCGCATCGATGGTGAGTTTCAATTCTTTTTTGGATACATCAAAAACTTCGATATACTCTTCGTCGCCACCACGGACAAGATATTTTCCATCGGGGCTCATGTCCATACTTCTGTAAACACGGTCATTGCGATTTCGGGCAATTTCCTCGGGACGGCCATTTTTGTTGCGGTCTTCTTTACCTTTGAATGACTGAAGATTCCATTTCAGGAGCCATCCGTCAGAGCCTGTGGTATAGACTTTTGTATCTTTTTCATCCTGTTTGGAACTGACAACAATGCTTCTCACCGCACCGATATGATCCAATCCCTCGGGGGCAATGTTCAGGGTGTTAAAGTCAGGATTATCCTTCACATTGTTCATTTTATCGAGTGCCTTGTACAATGCTTCATAGATGTAAGCATCGTTGCCTCGGCCCTCGCTGGCTTTGTTGATACCAAAAGATTCCTGTGCAAGCAGGGCCTGAACATCCGGATCTTCAACCTTCCAGGATTTTACGGCAATGGATTGTGCCAGAGACAAACCTTTTGTCTTTATGGCTTTGAGGCGCTCTGCATCGGCAATGTCTTTTTGTTCATTTGCCATACGCTCTTTCTCCAATGCTTTGAGGCGTTCTCTTTCGGCTTTGGCCATAGCAGCACGAGCCGAATCGAATGCTACGAGTGCTTTAGCTTCTGAGCGACGGGCATCCAAAGACTTTTGCTGTGCAATTTCAGATGATTCTATAGCTTTTTCCGTGGCAATTTCAGCCATTTGTCTCTCTTGATCTGCTCGTTTGGCATTGGTCAAGGCTAAAAACTCCTTACCGGCAGCATCCTGTTTTGCCAATTCAGCCTGATAGGCGGCTAATCTGGCCTCTTTTTCCTTTCTTCCGGCAATAACAGCCGACCTGCGGGCACTTTCTAGGGCTACACCTGCGAGAAGTAAGAGGATAAGGCAGATAACGCCGAAACCGAGCGAGAGGTACATGATAAGCGCTCTTGTTCTTCTTTTACGGTCGCTGTCTTCTTTTTCGGCAAATTCTTTTTTGTTTTGAGCACCTTCGCTTTTCTTTAGAAAATCGACAGTGTCATCGAACATATTGTTGTAGCGTAGAGACCAAGCCTGATTTGGAGCCAGGCGATCGGGGTGTACACTATCATATTTTTCTGGATCGAGCCATTTTAAACCCAATGTAAGTTCTGGATCATGCCAAAGACCGCCTTTGCCTTCCATGAAGAGCGAGGCTGATTCCGACATGCGCACATACATATCGGCCGATTCATTTTCTTCATCAGACCAGGCCGCCAAACGGTCCCATTTGCCGATAAGGCTTTCGTGAGCAATATGAATGGCAGTTTCTTCTTCGATATCGGCAGCCTCTGGTGCGGAAAGGAATAGCCTTCCGGGTCGGCTAAAAGTGGTAATCACTGAAATTACAGTTGCAAGCGGCATGGCCGTCATCTGCATGATTTCACGCACTGATGCGGGGCGACGCGTGGCATTGCCATCATTTCCCTTTTCGCAAAGCGCTCTGAACATACGCTCGCATATGATTTGCTTCTCGCGGGTATCTAATCCTCTGAATGCTTCTTCGGCATGAATGGAAAGGGCTTTTTTAAGTCCTCCAACTGCCTCATAATGCCTAATTCCAATGGGCAGATTGGGGTCACAGTCTTCCACCCAGTTGTCCCAACTGCGCATGAGCATGTGTTGCAATACTGGCAGGTCATCGAAATCATCGCCCATGTCGGCTATGATTTGAGTGACGAGATCGGGTTCAATCGTGGCGCCAGTTGCCTTAATGGGAGATATAATTACTTTTTTCAGTTCCTCAATCTTCATTTTTGGAATCAGGAACTGTCCATCATTGATTGCCTCAGGTAAGCCTCTAAAATCGGTACAATTACCTATGAAACTTGAGCGCATGGTGAGAATGATGTAAATTGGAACATCTCTCTGGCGGCTTGCGTTCAACAGTAAATTTACATAAGTAGCGGCATCCTCTT
>CANETR010000234.1 GCA_947441325.1 Saprospiraceae bacterium | reverse complement strand
GGACAAGTATCAGGACTTTTTTTTACAGATTGTCAGATGTCAGATATCAGATGTCAGCTTTTTTTTTAACAGATTGTCGCTTCGCGGAGCTCATCCGCAAGCGGATTTCGGTTCAGATTGTCAGATTGTCGGATTATCAGCTTTTTTTTTAACAGATTTTCAGATGTCAGATTGTCGGATTTTCAGCTTTTTTTCTTAGACGCTAGACTTGGAGACTTCAGATTACCAGACCAGATTATCAGCTTATTTTTTCTGGACAACAGACTATTTTGATGACAGTTTGTGTTGCGTTGTGAACATTGTGGTAAAAAAATATCAGGGGTTAAAACCACCTGCTCCAATGCTATTGAAAAATCGGTTTCAATGCAGGGGTTAAAACCGCCTGCTACAATGGTGTTGAAAAATCGGTTTCAATGCAGGGGTTAAAACCGCCTGCTCCAAAGGTTTTGAAAAATCGGAGGTTAAAACCGTCCTGATTTTTTTCATAAATGAATTTTATCTGTGTGAATCTGCGTAATCTGTGGTGAAAACAGCCATGTTCGTCAATGCAGGGGTTAAAACCACCTGCTCCAATGGTTTTGAAAAATCGGAGGCTAAAGCCGTCCTGATTTTTTTAGCCTATCGGCTAATATGTTTCTTTGCGTGAGGTAGCCATGTTCGTCAATGCAGGGGTTAAAACCACCTGCTCCATAGCTATTGAAAAATCGGTTTCAATGCAGGGGTTAAAACCGCCTGCTCCAAAGGTTTTGAA
The DNA here is from genome assembly GCA_947441325.1 of Saprospiraceae bacterium. GTDB lineage: Bacteria > Bacteroidota > Bacteroidia > Chitinophagales > Saprospiraceae > Saprospira. The sequence goes on along the minus strand of CANETR010000234.1, from coordinate 4,025 downwards.
AAATCGGAGGCTAAAGCCGGCCTGATTTTTTTAGCCTATCGGCTAATGGATTTCTTTGCAGTCTTTGCGTGAATGTAGATCTGGTCGGTCTTTGCGTCTTTGCGTGAAATAGCCACGTTCGTCATTTCAGGGGTTAAAACCTCCTGCTCCAATGGTGTTAAAAAATCGGAGGATGAAACCGTTTGGAAAAATCTTTCATCCTTTCATCTTTCATCTTTCACCCTATAATGCTATCTTTGTAGAAAAATATCGAAAATGCAAGCTGTCAAATTCCCCTACGGTATCAGTAACATTGAAAAACTAATTGAGCAAGACTTTGTCTTTGTTGATAAAACAAATTACATTGAATTACTCGAAAAAGAAGAGAATTATTCCATCTTTCTTCGACCAAGAAGAATGGGTAAGAGTCTCTTTGTATCAATGCTGGAGTACTACTATGACATACTGAAAAAAGATAAATTTGACAAAATTTTCTCGAAGCTCTACATTGGTAAAAACCCTACACCAATGGCAAGTAGCTACCGAGTTTTAAAGTTTGATTTTAGTGGGATTGATACACAAAATGATGAAAATACATTCTATTTTTTTCTGGAAAAAATTCGATCTACCCTGAACACTTTTATGGGTATTTACAATTTGCTGCATGAAGAAGAAAGGGCTCAGGTGCTTGCTGCCAAATCGCCGGGAAGTATGATGAATCGTTTTTTTGATTATTTAAATCTGTGGAAAACCCAAACAGGTGATGAGCTAAAAATATACATTTTAATTGACGAATACGATCATTTTACAAATGAAATTTTAATTAGGGATATCGGCGAATTTAAAAGCTCGGTTACGCAGGATGGTTACATTCGAAAATTTTACGAAGCCATAAAAATAGCCACACAGCAGGGTTTTGTTGATCGGTTTTTCATTACCGGTGTATCTCCGATTACTTTGGATGGGCTGACAAGTGGTTTTAATATTGGCAAACATCTTAGCGGTAAAAAAGAGTTTCATGATTTAATGGGTTTCAGTGAGGCCGAGACGTCTTCCCTTCTGGATCTTGTTTTAAAAGATAAAACTGCAGCAACTGATATAATGAATGACCTGAAGAATTGGTACAATGGATACAGGTTTAATGTAAATACCACACATACAGTTTACAATTCTGATATGCTACTTTATTTTTTGGATAATTATAGAAAAGAGCAATCTTACCCCAAGCATATGCTAGACCCTAATATCATGCCCGATTATGGAAAGTTAAGCAAACTTTTAGGCATTGCCAATTATCAAAAAAATATTTCTGTACTAAAAGGGGTTTTGGAAAATGGTTATGTTACTTCCGAACTTATTTATCAGTTTAATTTCGAAAAGCCTTTCGACAGGACAGCTTTTATAAATTTATTGTATTATTTGGGTAATCTTACGCTTGGCGGTCAAGATGAAAATACAGGTTTTCCAAAATTTGTTATTCCAAATTATGTTATTGGGCAGCTTTTCTGGCAAAACTATGCGCTAATTCTTCAGGAGCAGGCTAATCTTGAATACAGCACCGACCAAATTAAAGATGCACTTATTCCTGCCGCTGATGGTGATATAAGCCAATTTTTTGAATTGATTGAGCAGGTTCTTCAAGGGCTATCAAACAGAGATTTCCAGCGTTTCGATGAAAAGTATATCAAAGTTATGATCATGGCCTATCTGTTTCATGCGCCTTTTTATTACATCAGATCCGAAAGAGAAATAAAAAATGATGGGTATCTGGACCTTGAAGTGCTGCGTCATCCGGATAAACATTCCAATCCTATGCAATATGCCATGGAAATAAAATACCTGAAACAGGCGGATGAAAATCAACTGCAATCGACCATGCTGGCTGCTAAGTCGCAATTAAAATCCTATCTCGAAAAAGATGCAATCCTGCAATCGCTGCAAAGGCTGAAGGCTGTTGCTGTGGTGGTGGTGAAGGATAAGGTGTATTGGGAGGAAGTTGTGTAATTTGAAAATTCGGTGATTTGAAAATTTGAGAATTGTATCAGGTAGCAAGTAGCAGGACTTTTTACTTAGACGCTAGACTTGGAGACTTTTAACTAGACTTGAGACTGATCTTGAAGTTAGAAGTATGAAGTTAGAAGTATGAATTTTTTTTAAATTCGAATTTCTACCTTCTAATTTCTTACTTAGAAAGCTCTGTGTAACTCTGTGTATGTCTTTGTGCACTTTGTGGTAAAATATCCTTTTCAACAAAATGTTGCGCTTCTCTGAAGCTGTGTATTAGACAAAACAGGGGTTAAAACCACCTGCTCCATTGCTATTGAAAAATCGGAGGTTAAAACCTTCATGATTTTTTTAGCCTATCGGCTAATGTGTTTGGGAAATTTCGTTTTGCTTCGCGGAGCTTTGATTCACGAAACTTCGTTTCTTTCCTCTTCTGATACTGGGGTATTATACTTAGTTAATCCTTAAACAGCCCATTCAAATCAACCATTAGGCCGGGAAAAATAACAGAATTGACCTGGGTTGTCCCTTCTTTAACATTGAAGATTGCTGATGATTCTAATCTTGCATTATTCAGGATAAAAATTTCCATAGTTTGAGCATCGGGATTTACAATCCAATATTCACGAACTTCATTTTCCTCGTAAACATTAAATTTTTCGTTATAATCCTTTTTCATTGTGCTATCCGAAGTGATTTCAACCACAAGATCGGGAGCTCCTATGCCTCCCCTATCATCGAGTTTTGAAAGGTCACTAAATACCGATATATCGGGTTGTACCACCGTATCAATTTCTTTGTCTTTTCCTTTATTTTTCTTCAGCCTGACATCGAAAGGTGCCTCATAAACCTGGCATTTTCGATTTTCGAAATATTTCATAAACTCGAATGTAAGCTTGACAGATACCCTTTGGTGTAGCCTTCTTGGAGCAGGACTCATTTTATAAATCCAGCCTTTGATAAGCTCTACCCTTTCGGAAAATTGCCAGCTCAGATAATCGGCATAACTATATTTTTTATTAAGGTCGAGCTGATTGATATCGGTGATAATTGCCATGATGTATATTTTCGAGTATGTTCTTATCAGATTCTTAGTATGCAAGTTTAAAAAAAAATAACTGAGAAAGGAAATGATGTGTTCAAATTGTTTGAAAAATATTTAATTCAGGGGTAAAAAGCACCTGCACTGTTGGTTTTGAAAAATCGGAGCTGTTTAGTCTGTCCCGGGTTAAAACCCAGGTATCCGTTGCTGTTAATTTCGCAGAGGTTAAAACCGCCTGCTACATTGGTTTTGAAAATCTGAGGATGAAACCGTTTGGAAAAATCTTTCCTCTTTCCTCTATTGTTCTTTCCTCTAAAAAAGCCTATCTTTGTAAATAAATTTCTCTTAAACAGCAATAAATGAACAGTCTGTTAGAAAATAAAGTACCTGAAATCATTGCTATTTGCAAAGAACACCGCGTAAAATCTATTGCTGTTTTTGGCTCTGCTGCCAGAAATACAATGCACGAAGAAAGTGATATTGATTTCCTTGTTCAGTTTTCTGAAGAAATTGATGTCCTGGAATATGCAGACAATTACTTTAAACTTTTGGGTAAACTGCAGAAAATCACAGGAAAAAGAATTGATCTGGTTTCACGAAAATCGCTAAAAAATCCAATTTTAATACAAGAAATTGAAGCCTCCAAGATAGACCTCTATGCAGCTTAAAATACTAAAATATTTGCTCTATATTCAAAGTATTGTTGAAGAGATTGAAACAATTAAAAAATTGACGTAGAGAAATTTCGACGCATTCAAATCGGACATTATATTGCAAAGAGCAACTGAAAGAGATTTAGAGATTATCGGTGAAGCAGTCCGAAAAATAATTGAAATTGAACCTGATATCAGTATATCGGCTGCAAAAAACATAATTGGACTTAGAAATATTATATCCCATTCCTATGACAGTGTAGAACCAGAGCTGCTTTGGGGGATTATCCAACAGAATATCCCTGTACTGTCATTAGAAATAAGTCGTATTTTGGAGCGGAAAGAAT
>CANETR010000233.1 GCA_947441325.1 Saprospiraceae bacterium | reverse complement strand
TTAGCAAAAGAATTTATTTCGACAATAAGTTTGTTATTATTATTTCCTTTTTCAGCTGATTCATAGCCAAAAACCGATTTTCTAAATCGGGACCCTTTACTTGTTACTCCGTCCACTTGCAACTCTTTCAAATCGGAAGTAATTTCTTTTTCAATAGTTCGTATGATTGTTTTTATCTCACCGCCTGTTTTAAATTTGTCATTAATGATTGCAATATCCACATCTTCAGAAAATCGCTCTATTAGTTTATATCCTTTTGAGAGTGAAGTACCACCTTTAAAAACAGATTCACCAACATATTTACTTTTTGCCAAACGACTTAACACCAATGTTATCCAATAATCTTTTTCTACAAAAATTGGATTGATGTTAAATTGAACTGCAGTAAGAACAATTAACTCCTGAAATATCTCTTTATCCAAATGTAATTTCATATTATATTCCAGTTTTTAACCGTTGGCAAATCAATCTGCATAATCCCAAGTTTATAAATGGTTGAAGGATTTAAACTTTGCTTCAAAGCCATTAAGTCGAACTCGTTTTTAAAAGTATTCTCAATAATAGCACCTAATAAAGCTCTTACTCTAGGTGGATATTTTAGCGCAAATTTTATTGAATTTTCGATATCTTTTTTGGTATATTTTTTAATTTTTGGTATCAAAATTTTTAAAATCTTGCTCACAGATGAATCCGGTATAGATTTTATGTCTTTTATTGCATCTAAAATTCCTAATAAAGGATAATTATCTTCAGTTACTTGAACATATGCTTTTGCATTATTGGTTTTGATCCATCCGATATTAATTTTCTTTCGGCTTCGGTTACTTGCAATTGTAGTTGTAAAAGCCATTTGCGTGGTTAAACTTAATTGATTGTACAAGGCATAGCCTGTTATATATCCGGTCCGTTTATCGCCTTCGTACAAGTAATTTTGCAGAAGGCTGTCATAATCAGGTGGCAATGCTCCCAATACCGAGATTTCAGGTTTGTAAAATACACCTTTTGCAATTTTTTTCAAAGCCCCCTTTTTCTGTAAACGCTCCAATGCCTTGGCAGCACTATAAAAATCAGTTGCTTCTATACCCAAATCTGCATAGCCAAAAGGTTTACTTTCGGGAATTCGTTCTATTGCCTTCCTTATTTGCGCTGCTACTTTCATTCCTAAGTATTTATTTTCTTTGATTGAATTGAACTTAGTTAAAACTCAATTACATATTACAAAGATACCTGTTTTCAATTTAAAATGTCAAGTTTTTCATGTAAAAAACTTGACATTTTAAAAATTATCACCCTATCTGAATGATCATTCAATCTACTTTTCTACAATGCTTTGAATTTATCGGAAATAAAAAAAAGCTGTCTGGTCAGAAACGAAAGCAGCAGGGGAAGGTTTTGGGGTTGGGAGATGCTAGAAATTTAAAAATATATCCAAAAATTATCCTACTCTCAATTTTGCAGCATCTTTCCATAGGTAATGTGGCATTGGCTCTTTTAGCTCCCATTCAATACTCATTGGTTTAGAACCATAATAGCTATTTATTGAACCCTCTCCTACAAAAACATAACCCATAGTATTTCCAAACTCATCATCTGCTTTTTCTCTAACAAAAAGTAAAATCTTTTTATCATTATTCTTGTGTGTTATATAGGATTTGCCTTTTGGAGTGTCAGGCCCGGCAGAATTTTGACTTTGCCAGTGGAACAAACGCTCATTCACAGCATAGTCATCATACATAGTAGTTGGCGAAAAGTCTTCTTCAGATTTGACTAAATTAATAAATAGTAGCTCTGTATTCAGTTCAGCATTTTCAGCAACGCCCTCTCTATTTGATGATTTTTTATTGAAACTGCTTAATTCAAATGCAACAAGAATTTGATCTCTTGAGTATCGCGCGTGCAATTTTAAGGGTTGTTGATAAGGCAAGTCAATGTCCACTTCCTTAAAGTCAACTTTGTCAATTAGAATTTCCATAAGCTCAATGATTTCCTCAACCAGAACTTTATTTTTTCCTATTTGATTGATTGAATCTTCTAAAGATTTAAAACCAGCTGCCGACTGCCAAACATCATAATGAAGCATTAGAGCCATTGATTGTTCTACATTTGACAATTCAGAAATTTTTATTTTAAAATCTTTCTTTGCAAGATTTAAAATGAAATTAAAATAACTGCTTGATGCCGTTGACAGCCACTTATTCTTAATTGCTGATAATATCTGACTTTCATTTTCAGTTTGAAATTCGTCACTAATACCTGCCATTTGACAAAGCCGTTTCCATCCGAAATTTCTGCTCTTCTTGTAAATCAATTGTAAGGGAAAATTATTAAATTCTATAAAATTTCTAAGATTTAATGTAAGTATTGAATGGTTTTTAAAAGATTGAATTTTCTGAATAAGCTGATTTTGATTTAGTGTAGTTGCCGCAATGATATTGCTTAGAATAATTTCTTTCGCTTTTCTTTCAAGAATAATGGAGCATCCCAAAGGCAGATGAGGAAAATTATCCTCGATCTCTTTTTTGACAGCAGTAGTTGTTTTTCCAATTAATGCCCTGAATTTATTTTCAAAATTATATTCTGGTCTGGCATTGCCGACAAAATCAAGAACAGTCAAACATTCTTTCCCATCTGCCAATCTCAATCCTCTCCCTAACTGCTGAAGGAAAATGGTTAAACTTTCAGTTGGTCTCAAAAACAAAACTGTATCAATTTCCGGAATATCTACACCCTCATTAAAGATATCCACAACAAACAAATAATTGATTTCTTTTTTCTGAAGTTGATTTCTAATTAGGTCCCTATTACCAGTGTTTGTGCTTGCCAGGTAAGCTGCTTTAAAGCCAGCCAAGGAAAATTTTTCCGCCATAAATTTTGCATGCTCAATCGTTACACAAAATCCAAGAGCTCTTACTTCATTATAATCTTTGGTGTATTTGTCAAGCGCTGCAATGATTTCGCCAACACGCCTATCATTTCCTGTGTAAATATTACTTAATTCACTAGGAATATACCTTCCTCTTTCCCAACGAATATTTGTCAAATCAATGCTATCAGAAATCCCAAAATATTGAAAAGGACATAATAATTTTCTATTTAAAGCTTCTGGTAACCGTATTTCTGCTGCAATTCTATTATGAAAATCTTCCTTGATATCGCCACCATCCATTCTCTCAGGTGTGGCAGTTAGACCTAATAAAACTTTGGGGTTGAAGTAATTTATTATACCTCTATATGAAGCAGCAGTTAAGTGATGACACTCATCTATTACTATGTAATCGAAAAACTCTTTCGATAACTCAATATTTTCCACTCTATTATTGAGTGTTTGAATTGAGGCAAATACATATTCATAGTTTTCAGGCGTTTTACCATCTACCCATAGTTCACCAAAATTATTGTCTCTCAAAATTCCTTGAAATGTAGAAAGCGCTTGCTCTAAAATTTCTTTTCTATGGGCCAGAAAAAGAAGTTTAGAAGACTTGTTTTCTTTTCTAAAATTCTTGTAGTCAAATGAAGAAATTACAGTTTTTCCTGTTCCTGTAGCGGCTACTATCAGATTTCTATATCTATTGTGTACTGACCTCTCTACATCTAGCTTTTCAAGAATTTCATTTTGAAATGGATAAGGTTTTACGTCAAACAATGCCGTATTCACCGATCCTGAAGTTATGAACTTACCTTTATTTAATGACTCAATGAGTTTTACTTTATGGATATTATCATCAAAAATTTCAAAGTCATCGCTTTTCCAATAGGAGTCGAAAGTCTTTTGAAATTTGTCAATAATATGACTAACTTCCTTTGTGGTAATTTTTACATTCCATTCTAATCCATCAGTAAGAGCAGACCTTGAAAAATTAGAAGAACCTATATAACCAGTATGAAAACCGGTATTTCTGTAAAATAAGTATGCTTTTGCGTGAAGTCTTTCGTTGCCTGTATTGTAAGAAATTTTTACTTGGGTGTTTTTCAACTTTGAAAGCAAATGAATTGCTTTATAATCGGAGGCACCCATATAAGTTGTTGTAATTACCCGTAGTTGACCACCTTTTTCAGTAAACTCTTTAAGTTCTCGCTCCAATATGATTATGCCTTTAAACTTGATAAATGAAACGAGTAAATCTATTCTATTTGAGGACAATATCTCTTTTTTTAGTTCACTTTCGAGTGAAAGGCCTGTGTTGCTACCGCCTGTAAACAGCTCACTATGAGTTAGCCTAGTATATGGAGTTATTTCTTTTAAATGCAAATCTAAATCTGAGAAATGAGCATCAATTTTAGTGAATACCGCTTTTAATATCTCACCCTCACTCTCAATCAAATCCTTATCAAAATCATTAATCTTTAATTCAACTTTAAGAAACTGGATAATTTTATTTGCTATTTCAATTTGAAGTTCGATTTGATGCTCTCCCTTTAATACATCAAGTGCGCCTTTAATGGTTTTTGACAAATGACGTGATATAATAATCGAAGCCTCTTCCTTATCAATCTTAGTTTTGTTGATGTAATATGAATTTTTATTGAGCTCATTAATCTTGTTTGAGACCAATTGCGTAACTAATTCTTCGTAAATTCCTTGATTCATAGGTTCAAATACTCTTTAACAATTGGAATATCGGCTTCTGCCCAATCTAAATTTAAAAGCTCATTTTTTGAAAGATATTAATAATCGGCATGTTCACTAAGACTAATTCGACCTCCAACTTGTGTAACAACAAATGGAATCAATTCAATTGAAATGTTAGGATAATCATATTCCGTTGAATTCAGCTTATTTG
>CANETR010000232.1 GCA_947441325.1 Saprospiraceae bacterium | reverse complement strand
GTACATATTAATAGTTGCCTTCAGCCAATTGATTGTTTAAGCTTACATCGTCATTCCCGGTGCTCAACAGCCTTATTTTTTTTGAAAAAGGATTCCCGATGTCAAATAAGGAAGATTGATTGACAAATTCTGATTCCAAAACTTTTAGCCCCCATTGGTTGAAAATCTTCAGGTCAAGTGTTGAAATTCCTGAGCTTTCAATATTTAGAATATCCCCGAATTCTACATTTGGCTCAAAACTATTTGGGATGCTTATACCACAGCCGTTTACTGGTTCAGGGTTATTGAAATTGTAAAACATTGACATAATTTTAAAAATCGAATCATTGTATTCATTTTTTATATCTTCATCTTTTGATTGAAAATGATCTGTTAGATTTTTAGAAATTTTAAAACCTCTTGGGTTTAGATTTAATTCGTTTGGTGGGTTTTCTAAAGTAGATATGGCATCTCTGTCAATCTCTTTGGCTAAAGACCGATTGTTAGCATATCCTAATAATAAGCCACTTAAAACGAGGGGAATAAATCTTTTCATAGTATAGTTTAATTATTTTTATATGTATTGATAAGGTACGATTTGATAGTTTTAAATTATTCTAAATGTTATTTCTTTTCTGTGATACAAAGGTAATTCAATGTGAACCCTTAAAAGCTGAGCCAATGACGAGCAGATGGGGACCAGCATCATTTTTTAGATTGACCGCTGTCAATTTTACTTTATCTCTAAGTTTGTTTTATATTAAAAACCAATTACTTAGATGAGATTTAAGTTTAAATTAAGTTCAATAAGTGAAAAAAACATGGTTAACTAATTTTATCAAATTGCTAAACAAAAAATCATCTTTTCATTGCTTTCAAAAAATCGTCAGCTTGGTCATGTATAGCCTATTAGAAATATCTATTTAAACTTAGATTGTCAAATGCTGTTTATGTCAATGAATTTTATGATATTTGAATTTCAAAGATTAAACATTGGCTATATTAAAAATTAAAGAATGAAAATTTTACAAAATGCAATAGCAGTAATTTTAATTTTTTCTGCTTATTGTCAAATACTTAGCGCACAGGAAACCTTTCCGCAAAATGGTGTTTTTGACCAAAGGGAAGATCATTATGCCTTTACAAATGCCAGTATCCAGGTAAGTCCGGATAAAAAAATAGAAAAAGGAACGCTGCTTATTAAAAAAGGAAAAATTGTAGCGGTTGGCACTACAGTAACTATTCCAAAAGAGGCAGTGGTGATCGACCTGCAAGGCAAATATATTTTTCCCTCTTTCATCGAAATCTATTCCGATTATGGAATGCCAAAAGCAGACAAAAAAGGACAAAACTGGGGCGGCGCACCTCAAATGCTCTCCAATAAACCGGGTGCTTTTAGTTGGAATGAAGCTTTGAAATCGGAAGTTAATGCTGCCGATATTTTTAGTGTTGATGAAAAAAAGGCCGAAGAAATGCGCAAGGCAGGTTTTGGTGCAGCACTTACACACCAACAGGATGGTATAGCACGTGGTACAGGCAGCTTTGTACTTTTGGGTGCAGAAAACGAGCATGATATGATTGTGCGAGGTCAGGCATCAGCACATTATTCCTTCAGCAAAGGCAGTTCAACGCAAGATTTTCCTAGTTCATTAATGGGTAGTATAGCCTTGTTGCGCCAGGCATATTACGATGCAAAATGGTATGCGTCCAATCTGAAAGACCGAGAATACAACCTCTCACTTGAAAAATGGAATGAAGCGCAGAAATTACCACAGATCTTTGAAGCAAATCAACGTCTGAATGTTTTCAGAGCAGATAAAATAGGAGATGAGTTTGGTGTACAGTACATTATTAAAGGCGGAGGGGATGAATATCGCAGAATTGATGCCATCAAAGCCACTGCTGCAAAACTGATTATACCTATTAACTTCCCAGATGCTTACGATGTCTCGGATCCTTATGCTGCCGAATATTTAAAAATTGGCGATATGTTGCATTGGGAATTGGCAACGAGAAATCCTGCAGAATTGGCCAAGGCAAATATAAGCTTTGCCATCACAACAAATGGCTTAAAAAGTAGCTCAGAATTCCATGCAAATCTCCGTAAAGCTTATCAGGCCGGACTAAGCGAGAAAGATTTATTGTCTTCCCTCACCACAGTTCCTGCAGCAATGCTTGGCCTTGAAAAAGAATGTGGAATGCTTGAGCCTGGAATGACAGCAAACTTCTTTATTTCAACCGGGCACTTTTTATATGATAAAAGCAGTATCCTTCATAATTGGGTAAAAGGTAAACCCTATGCAATAGGCGATCTTTTTGCTCAAGATATTCGTGGAACCTATGAAATGGCTATAGCAGGGAAGACTTTCGAACTTAGTATAAAAGGAAATATAGATGCGCCCGAGGCTAGCATTAAAGAACTTTCTCAGGACAGCACTAAAAAGGGGGACAAACTCAAAATCAATTTTAACAGTCCCAATATTTCTTTCAGCTTCGACCCTGTTCAGGATACAACGAAGAAGATTAAAGAAGTTTACCGTCTTAGTGGAACTACCAGCAATGGCACTATGGCAGGGCAGGGAATGGCACCCGATGGCAGCTGGACCAATTGGTCTGCAAAACGCACAAAAGCCGCTGAAGAAAATGAAATGAAATTGCCTAACTCTGATACTGTTTCAAAAGGTGAAGTCATCTATCCTTTTACTGCTTACGGATATAAATCTAAAGAAGCTCCAAAACAGGAAACTGTTCTTTTGAAAAATGCCACTGTTTGGACAGGAGAAAAGGACGGCATTCTACAAAATACCGATGTGCTAATCGAAAATGGTAAAATTGCCAAAGTTGGAAAAAAATTGAAAGCACCTGCTGGAGCCAAAGAAATTGATGGCACAGGAAAACATATCACTGCAGGTATCATCGATGAACACTCTCATATTGCCATTCAAAACGGGGTGAACGAAGGTACTCAGGCGAGTTCTGCAGAAGTTAGAATCAGCGATGTCACCAATTCTGATGATGTCAATATTTACAGACATTTGGCAGGTGGTGTTACCACAACACATTCGCTACACGGTTCAGCCAATCCTATAGGAGGGCAATCGGCCATCGTGAAAATGCGTTGGGGCAAAACTCCGGAGGAGATGCAGTTTAAAGAAGCTCCCGGCTTTATAAAATTTGCCCTGGGTGAAAATGTAAAACAGGCAAATTGGGGTGAAAGACAAACTACCCGCTTTCCACAGACCCGTATGGGTGTAGAGCAGGTTTATGAAGACCATTTTACAAGAGCACGTGAATATGGAGAGGCTCTAAAAGCAAATCCTGACAAAGTTCGTCGCGATTTGGAACTCGATTGCCTCTATGAAATTTTAAATAGCAAAAGATTTATTTCCTGCCATTCCTATGTGCAGAGTGAAATAACCATGCTTATGCGCGTTGCAGAGAAACATGGCTTCAAAATTAATACTTTTACCCATATTCTTGAAGGGTACAAAGTGGCCGATAAAATGAAAAAGCATGGGGTAGGAGCCTCTTCTTTCTCTGATTGGTGGGCATACAAAGCAGAAGTAATGGATGCCATTCCTTATAATGCACGTTTGATGCATGAAATGGGTGTGGTTACTGCCATCAACTCTGATGATGCTGAAATGGGACGTCGTCTCAATCAGGAAGCGGCAAAAGGTGTCAAATATGGTGGCATGGGAGAAGCAGAAGCAATGAATATGGTGACCTTAAATCCGGCTAAATTACTACGTGTCGACCAGTATGTAGGAAGTATAAAGGCTGGCAAACAGGCCGATATAGTGCTTTGGTCAGACAATCCGCTTTCTGTTTATGCCAAGGCAGTTCAGACTTATGTTGACGGTATTTGTTATTACGATTTGGCTCGCGACGAACAAATGAGAAAAAATATGCTGGCTGAGCGTAGCCGACTGATTCAGAAAATGATAAATGCTAAAGCTGGTGGTGCGAAAACACAGGCCCCATCTCCTTCGCGTCAACATCACTACCACTGTGGCGATATTCACCTCAATGAACTCGAAGGTTTGAACTGGAAGTTGGATTAAATTTGTCTCAGACTTTAACTAATTATAAAATGAAAGCATTCACATATATATTATTACTTTTAGCCTTTACGATTGAGCTATTTGCACAGAAATCCATTCTTGTTACCAATGCGACAATTCATGTCGGAAACGGAACTGTTATTGAAAAAGGCGCTTTGGGTATCAAAAATGGCAAAATATCTGAAATCGGAACGTCCGACAAAGTTGGAAAAGGCTATGAACAAACCATAGATGCCAAAGGACAGCATTTGTATCCTGGTTTTATTGCACCAAACACTCAGCTTGGATTGGTTGAAATTGAGGCGGTAAGGGCTACAAATGATTTTAGAGAGGTTGGGAACTTTAACCCTAATGTCAGATCTATTATTGCATACAATACCGATTCTGAAATCATCCCTACGATTAGAAGCAATGGGGTGTTGATTGCTCAAATTACGCCTCAGGGTGGTCGTATGTCAGGGCAGTCTAGTGTCGTTCATCTCGATGGAGATAATTACGAGGAGGCCTTGCTATTACCCGATGGTTCAGTGCATATCAACTGGCCCAGCCGTTTTTCTTTTGGAGGATGGTGGGGTGAGCCAGGAGAAAGCAGTATGAATAAAAATTATGGTCGCGACGTAGAGGGTATTAAGTTGTTTTTCGATGCAGCCCAGGCTTACAGTAAAACTGAGAAGCCAGAAAATGTAAATATGCGTTTCGATGCCATGAAAGGTGTCTTTGCCAAAAGCAAGAAACTCTT
>CANETR010000231.1 GCA_947441325.1 Saprospiraceae bacterium | reverse complement strand
CTCCAATAATAAGTTTGAGTACTAGCTGTGTTAAATGTCCAGCCAGTGTTATTGCCACCATCTGAACTATTGCTTACACTTATAAGTGAATTGGGAACAGGTGATATGTTTCGCATTCCTTGTATATTGGCATAGCTGATATTCACTGCTCCTGCCACTGAGAATCCGCCCTGTAAGGGGGCGCCATCGTGGGTGGTAATTGAAACATTTTTTTGGCAGCTTCCATTGGCTGTAAAATTGCCCAAAACTCGTAAAAAAGAATTTGTGCCCCCTAATGATGTAAAGACCAAGTTACTCCCCTCTTCCATTATTACATTTCCGTTCGCCCCATTTAATCCGCCTATCACTTGTAATTGACCGCGTTCACTTCCTCCAAACTGAGTGTTACCCATATACATAAAAGCATTTTTCTTGAGGGTTAGGTTTCCTGTGATAAATACATTGCTGTAGTTTGAATTCATCCCGCCATACACTATTAGGTTTGGCAAATAGCCTCCAAAAAAAGAATATTGACTTTGAGTTGCTACCTGAGTCCAATGCACTGTAGCATTGCCACTATAGCTGACTGCCGAGGCGCTATGATTGCGCATGTAAAAAGCCCAGCTACCTCCACTAATATAAATCTGCGTGCCATCGAAGTTACCAAAACTCATAGCAAATCCATCGGTAGGTCTTAGTGTATCTGCAAGCATACGCATACGTGAGAATTCTCCACCATTTAACAAACCAGTATAGTTGCCTACAATACGATAATCGGAATAACTTTCAAGAAGTACATTTATAGTGTTGTTTATTGCCGAATTAGTTATGATACTGTCAATATTATTGCCGCACAAAAGTAATGACCTATAATTGCCCCCGACGGCTGATGTAATAGTGCCAAAAGTCATTTTACTATCATATTGTAAATCGCCAAAAATATGCAACAAATTACCTCCACGCAATTGTGCATTTGTTGGCACTGTGGTCAACCAACGCATGTCCCTACAATAAGCTCGTCGGGTATATTCTACTCTATTGTTTGTATTGAAAGAGCTTCCATCAAAGTAAACATTGTCAAATGGTGTTGGCAAGCAGCTTGAATTTATTAAAACTCCGGAGTTGTTTTCTCTCCAATTTGCAATATTGTGCCAATCCTGATTACCGGCAATTGCCCTGAAATACATTTCTCTTCCTGTACCGGCATTGATTGTAATATTTGTATTTCCTCCTTTATTTGCACTATTGTTTGCGATATAAATTCGACCACCGCCAACATCACAGTTGACCCTTGATAATATGACATTATTCATTGTGAGGGTGCCGGGTGTAATTTTTCTGATGGTCAAGTTTTCTGTCCAGCCTCTAAAGGAAGATGCACCAATTGTAGGAAATTCATTACATCCCGAATAGTTAAAAATATTCTCTACCTCTATAGTTTTTCCACTCGAACTTGCAGAAATTATTGTCTGGGGATAAATGTGCAGATTTTTGAAAATCATTTTGCTATTATCATAAACCATGCAAACTTGACGTTTCGCAAAAACATGTTCGAAAGTATCGCGATCGGAACCATTTCGTGTGTCTACATAAATAAAAGCATATTGATCGCCTATGGGACTTGCAAATTCATTATCAAAGGTAATACTATCATATTTGATACCGGTTCCAAAACGCATATAAGTGTAATAGTATCCATTTTGGATGATATGAGAACCAGCAGAGCTAAATCCCGAAAAATTTGGCGTAGCTAAAAGTGAATTAAAATCAACATTCCATGCATATTGTTCATGATATCGGTTAAGTGTTACGCGTGAATTACTTATATTTAAACGTCGCTTAATATTGTTATTAAAAGACGTAAAATTATCAGCCCGAACAGACTTTCCATTACAATTCAAATATCCGCCATTGAGGATAATACCACCCTGTGATAGGTTAGCATTAGCTTCAGTCGGATCATCTACATACAAGCTATCTACCAATACATATTCAACCAGATTACTAGCTTCAAAAACAAGCGAGTTTACCAAAATTCTTTTGCCTGCTGTAACAATATTGTGTATTGTGCCAGCCGGCTGAACCGATTTCAAACGCAAATTGCCACTAAATGACCATAACATATTGGCAATCAATGTTAAATTCCCATGTACATCTAGGTTAACTGTAGCGTTGGTACAGCGCAATCTGGGTTGATTCGCCACAAGGATAGCTGAATCCCAAAACATATTATTACAACTTGAGTTCGAAGTAATTTCAATTATTCGACCTGGGGCACTGAAAGCAGCTGCAGTAAAAAAAACATTATCGCTTGAGATAGGCGACTGAGATGCGGTAACCCCTGAGCCAAAACTACCAACCCACCACATATTGGGGTCATTAAAATCTCCGTTATTAGTACCTTTCCAGTAAAAGTCCAATGCACTAGCTTGCTTAATACCGATAAGCAAAAACATGATAATTAGTATATTTTTTGTCATTGTAATTTGTTTTTTTTTGTTAAATAGGGTTCATAAAATAATTCACAAATACTTCATTTTTTTTACAAATTGAAAAGTTTTATGGTGAAACTTATCAAGCCGTTTTATTCTTTTTGTATTTGTAATGTTTTGTAAAAAAAACAACATTAATTACACAAAGTTGTGCTTTTCAAACAAATTTCAAAAAACATTTATGTTAAATTATTAACAAAAAAACCTATATTTTGGGGCATTCAAAACACGTTAAAAAAATAGCAAAAACTCAGTCATTTACTATATTTTAACAAAAACAAAACCAACAAAATTAAATTATTTATCACAAAAAATACTTGATATAAAAACTTGAACAAAACAAGTATTAGTGATACATAAATTTTTGCGTTAAACTGCCTTCTCCCAGGAAATAGGTTCTTTTTGACAAAAAAATCACAAACCCATAAAATACCTCAAAGCCAACTTATAACTATTGAGGCCAAAACCTGTGATAATACCCTCACAATAAGCAGATAGATAAGACTGATGTCTAAATGACTCGCGAGCGTGTACATTGGAAATATGCACTTCGATAACGGGCGTTTGTATAGCGCGAATGGCATCTGCCAGCGCAATGGAAGTGTGCGCGTAGGCACCAGCATTAAAAATTATCCCGTGATAACTGAAGCCTACCTCGTGGAGTTTATCAATCAAAATACCTTCAACATTACTCTGGAAATAATGCAGGTGAAATTCCTCTTTTTTACTTTGGGTGTCAGTCCATCGATTGAGATAATCAATATAATGCTCAAAATCGGTATTTCCGTAAATTTCAGGCTCACGCTTTCCTAGCAGGTTGAGGTTAGGACCGTTTAGTATTAGGATGTTTTTCATTATTCAGTTGAAAGGGTGAAAGGAAAAGGGTGAAAGTTTGAAAGATTATGTCTCCTAAGAATGACTAGATGGAGAGAAAATATTTAAATGTGTCAGACATTCAGTAATACACGGCAACTAAAAAATCTTTCCTCTTTCCTCTTCAAATCTTTCCTCTTCAAATCTTTCCTCTTTCCTCTGAATTAAAGCTTATTCGATTGCACAATCATTTCAGACAAATCCAGCACCATGATTGGAGATTTTCTTTTGTCATTTTCGGGTTTCAAACCGTCCTGAAGCATCGTGATACAGAATGGACAATTGGCAGCTACCACTTCGGCTCCTGTACCAATAACCTCGGATGCGCGCTCATCGTTGATACGCTTATCGCCTTTTTCATCTTCTTTGAACATCTGAGCTCCACCAGCACCGCAACAAAGTCCGTTTGACTTGCTGCGTTTCATTTCATGCAGCGTGGCATCGAGCTGTTCCAAAACGGTGCGTGGTGCTTCATACACTCCATTTGCACGGCCAAGAAAACAGGAATCGTGATAGGTTATGGTTTTTCCCTGGAAAGCACCACCTTCAACCTTTAATTTTCCATCATTTATAAGCTGCTGTAAAAGTTGTGAATGATGTATAACCTCTACATTATTGAGCCCCAAAACAGGATATTCATTCTTAAGGATATTGAAACAATGCGGACAGGCAGTGACAATCTTTTTAACATTGTACATCTGCAGTGTCATAATGTTTTGCTGTGCAGTCATCTGAAATAAAAATTCATTTCCGGCACGACGCGCAGGATCTCCCGTACAACGTTCTTCATTACCCAAAATGGCAAAGTTAATTCCAACTGTATTCAATATTTTTGTAAAAGCAACTGTTACCTTTTTGGCACGGTCGTCGAAACTGCCGGCACATCCTACCCAAAAGAGGATATCAGGTTCCTTTCCTTCGGCTGCAAGTTCCGACATAATGGGCACTACAACTTTTTTATCAGACATATCTTGTAATATAAATTGATTTCAAATAATTTTTGATTGCAAAGCTCAAATATGAGATTTTTTTTCGATTATGCAAAATAGTAAACTCTAAAGAAATGGCTTTTGTTTTTGAAATCTAACTAGATTTTTATCCTACACATCAAAACACCGCCCTCACCTGGGCCCTGCCCACATGAACCACCTGAGCCGATCCGATTTTTCTGCCTTCGTAGCCTATGTTGAGTTGTATATTTTTCGAAATGCTGCGATCAATATTCAAGGTCCACAAAAAATTCTGACCATTGAGCAATCCATCCGTCATTGCGAATTGTACAGGAGTATTATTCTGACCGCTGTAAGCAAGATTAACCCAGGAAAAGCTCATTCTGACTGAGGTATTCTTCTTAGCACTTTTCGAATATTTGGCATCAATTGTAATGTCATGACTCTTGGCGCTCTCCTGATTGCCAATTCTGTTGTGGCTTTCTTTGTATTTGTATT
>CANETR010000230.1 GCA_947441325.1 Saprospiraceae bacterium | reverse complement strand
GGGTCAATACAACGCAGAAGACTTTACGCCAAAATAGTATGGGCCAACGTTTTTAGCTGCATAAAAGCAGTAGGAGAGAAATCTGCCTGGGATATTGTTTCAGTAGGTTCCGATTTTGACGGAATGATTGTTCCCTTCGAGACTTATCCGCGTGCCAATGAGATGATAGACCTCGCAAATGACCTATTGTATTTTCTAAAAAATCCTGAACCGATTTTTGAACTTTTCACCAAAGAAGAAATAGAAAAATTGATGTTCGGACTGAGCCCTGAGGAAATTATGATGAAATTTATGTATCAGAATGGTCTCGATTTTGCCATCCGAAATCTCAATTCAAACACCTTATCCGATTTAGATAAGTAAATTTATTCCGCCTCTGCTTTTAACAGTGCCTGATAAACTTTTTCGGCCAATCCGGCACGGGTCGAAGATGACATCTGTACTCTTCTAAGCGGAGCGTCCCACTCATCGGCCTGAATCGCCCAAACATGGTAAGCGCCCATAGTATCGCGTTCACAGTAAACGCCCAATGGCAGATGGCAACCTCCCTGATAAAGCTTCAGTACCTTCCGTTCGACATTGGTACAATTGAGGGTTTCGGGATTGTGGAGCTGTCTTAGTGAGGCATAAAGCAGTTTATCTTCCTCGCGGATTTGAAGTGCCAATACACCTTGAGCTGGTGCAGGTACAAATTCTCTTGGGCTGAATTTTAATACATTGAATTCGCTCAGGTCAATGTTGAGCCTGTTAAGACCAGCAGCAGCGAGCAGTATGGCATCGAAATCACCTCTGCGCAGCTTTTCCAGTCGGGTAGGGACATTGCCACGAATATCTTTTATTTGTGCATCGGGGCGGATAGCTCTAATCTGTGCCTTGCGCCTTGCCGATGAAGTTCCAACGACAGGGGCAGCTTTCAGGTTCAGTATCTTACCGTTTTCGAGGGCATCTTTTCGAATGATTAACCAATCCTCGGGCAAGTCGCGATAAGAAACAGCAGCAATTTTTAATCCCTCGGGTTGTGAGGTTGGAAGATCTTTCATGCTGTGCACCGCCATATCAATTTCTCCGCTCAAAAGCGCATCTTCCAATTCCTTGGTAAAGAAGCCTTTCCCCTCTATTTTGTCGAAACTCAAATGCTGAATGGCATCACCTTTTGTGGTGATAATTTTTAGTTCGACTTCCTGATTGATTTTTTCCAACTCGGATTTTATATAATTTGCCTGCCACAGGGCCAGATCGCTGCCTCTTGTGCCAATGATTATTTTGCTCATATAAATTTATGATGGTTCATTTTTAGTTCAGGAATGTGCCAATTTCTCTTTAGCGACCTGAATTGGAATGGCTATACAGCGTTTTTCCATGTAGGCAAGTACCCGGTCGAAAAGTTCGCGTTGTTGCTCATCGAGTTCCGAAATCTCATTTTTAAAAACATTATTAAGCGCATGAGCCCTGATCGCTTTTATCTGTTCGGGCACATCTCGCATGGCAATTTCTATTTGCCTTTCTTTGTAAGCTGTATCAAAGGTTTCGACATACTCATTTACAATCTCCTGTGCTTTTCCCAATTCCAGTTCTCTGAAGCCGATGTTTTCCTGAGCAAGTTTTTTTAAATTCTCTATTGAAATATAATCAGCATCAAAGTCTTCTGCTATAGTTGAGTCAATGTTAGCAGGAATGGATAGATCGATGAGTAGTTTTTTACTGCCATCACCTTTATTCATGCTTTTATAAATTTCCTTAGTCAAAATAAGCTCGGTTGAAGCCGTTGCCGCAAAAATCACATCAAAACCCTTATCGAATGAGGGTAATAAATCGAGCGTGTAAGCATCACCGCCCAAAATTGAGGCTAATTTTTCAGCCGGCTTGAGACTTCGATTGAATACAGCAATGTTTTTGTATCCGTGCTTCTGTAGAAATTTTATCACCAGGCGATTTGTCTGACCAGCACCAATTAGTAAAAAGCGGGCATCGGCACTTAGTTGTTTTTCCAACATTTTCTGTATGGACAAAGACACTTCCGCTACTGGTTTTTCACCTATTTTAGTTGAGGAGTAAACTTTTTTTGCAGCTTCAACACAAAAGCGCATCGCCAGGCGAATAGCGTCGCCTGTGTGACCCATTTCGTTGTTCTTTTCGTAAGTGTCGCGAAGTTGACGAAGAATTTCTCGTTCGCCTACGACCATGGAGTCCATTGAGGCTGCTACCTCGAAAAGATGGCTAATAGCCTCTCTGCCTTCAAAAATCAAGGCATTGTCATGTGCTATTTGCAAAACATCCGCACTTAATTGTGCATAAACGCTGTTAATGAATTTTGATGGATAAAACTGCCCGTCTGCATTATCATCCGAAGTAAAAAAGAACATAATCCTGTTACAGGTTGCCAGGTACATTAGTTCCCGCATTCCCATCTGTTCTTTAATCTCCAGCAGGCGTTCTTTTAGTGCTGCATCAGAATCGTTTTCAGACAGTACAAAATGTCCGATATCGTTCAGATGAGTATTTTTATGTGTTAATGTAAAAATTTTGTAGCTATAAATCGTATCCATCAGTATTCACTTGCCTGCTAATCAATTCAGTTATCAACTTTATAAAGACAATAACATAATTCACAGCTTAAAATTAGGCAGAGAACGTCATTTTTGTGTCATTTTTTTGTCAGAATACAAGGCAGCCCATTATTTGGAAAAATTCTAAGTAAGCCTAAGCATTTTCGTTCGAAACATTCAGTTCACCTTCGCTGCGCGCTATGACTGCAGATGCCAAACAATTACCTAAAACATTAACCGAAGTTCGGGCCATATCCATGAGGGCATCTATCGCTAAAATAACACTGGCTTTTTCGGGGTCAAGTCCCATCGATGCTACTGTTCCAGCCAATATAACAAAGGAGGCGCCCCTTACTCCTGCAACACCCTTACTTGTGAGCATGAGTACTAGACAGATATTAATCTGTTGCATAATGGTGAGATCTACTCCCGACATTTGAGCAACAAAAACGGCGGCTAGTGATAAGTATAGCGTGGTGCCATCTAGATTAAAACTGTAACCCGTAGGAATGACAAAAGCTACAATTTTTTTAGGCACACCAAATTTTTCCATATTTTCGAGTGCCTTGGGTAGTGCAGCTTCAGAGCTAGCAGTAGCAAATGCAATGGATACAGGTTCGATGGCTGCGGCTAAGAATTTTCGGATTGGAATTTTGAAGATTAGGGCAATTGGCAATAAAACGCCAAAAATAAATACCACTAATGCCGCATAAAGCGTTCCAACCAACAGCATTAAATTCATTAAAATATCTATTCCCGACTTAGCTATGGTGCTGGCCAGCGCTCCGAACACTGCCAGCGGGGCCACAAACATGACTATGTCTGTAAATTTAAACATGACCTCCGCCAAACTTTCACAAAAATGAAGCATGGTATTCTTGTGTTGTTGATTTTTTACCATGCCCAATCCGATGGCAAAAATGATTGAAAACATGACGACCTGCAATACCTGATTCTCAGAAATTGACTTGGTGATATTCTCGGGAAATATTTCGACTAAGTGGTCCTTATGGGTATTTTTTTGAGATAGCAGTTCTTCCGATTTACTGATTTCCTTTGTTGTAGCTTCGACCTTTACCCCTTCACCTGCCTGAGTAAGATTTATGGCGCCAAGTCCGATAAACAATGCAATTGTTGTGACAATTTCAAAGTAAAGAATACTCTTCAATCCAATCCGCCCTACCTGTTTGAGATTGCTGTGCCCGGCAATGCCAACCACCAGCGTGGCAAAAATAAGGGGTGCAACCAGCGACTTAACTAACCTTAAAAAGATCTTTCCAAAACGTTCCATTTCGAGGGAGAAAATAGGAAAATCTAAGCCCACCTCTACACCTAAAATCATAGAAGAAAAAATCCAAAAAGATAATTTTTTCTGCTTGTAAGAACATACAAAAAGAAAGGCGATGAGTACATATCTAAGAATTGGAAAAATAACATTGGTTCCAACTAAATTTTCAATAAGAAACAAGAGGCCAATATTGCAAAAAGCAATAATGTACCATAACATTGAAAAAGGCGATTTAAGAGCACTCATATAGGTTAGTTTTCTTTTTTAGCGAAAGTTAGGAGTCTAATAATGTTGGTAATGATTCTTCGGAACTATCAATTTCTTGACGAGCCATAAGCGTAATCATAAAGATAAGCAAAAGTATAAAAATAAACGGAATTGTCATGAACCAATCTGTTGCTTCGTCCATACCCGAGTAATAAATAAATAATACAGACACTGAAATTAAAATAGAAGTCCAGACAAAAAGCAAAAATAGGATAAATCGATCAATAGAGATCCTTCCAGTTAAAATACAGCTGTTATCATCTTCGATAACCTTGCCTCTGATTATTGGCGTAAAAGCCTTTCTGATTCTGATTTGTCGACGCAGACAAAATGTATTGCCCACAATATAACCTATAAAAGTTGTATCGGTTTTTTCCTCACGAAACATCGAGGAAGAGGCGGTATTTAATCTTAAATCCTCAATAAATTTAAGGGCAGATTTTTTACTTTTATATATAAATTTCCTTCCGAAAATTAGTTCCCTTAATAATTTCAAGTAATTGATTTTTATAGGTTACTGAAAAGATTGATAAGTTCATTCTCTGGTTTTAGACTAATTTTTGAATTAGACTTGCCGGTATAGTCCAGATTGTTTAACACATATTTTATGCATTCCACTCTTGTTTTCTTTTTGCTGTCAGCGTTTACAAAAATCCAGGGGCAATGATTGCTGTCTGTCTGTTTGAGCATAAGGTCTCTAT
>CANETR010000229.1 GCA_947441325.1 Saprospiraceae bacterium | reverse complement strand
TTATTCAAAAATTTTGACGACTTTTTCCAATTCAAAATGCCCCCTGTACAACCGAAACAAAAACCGGCAGAAAGAACCTACAGACTCTGATGCCAACCTTGCCCAAACCTTAGTTCAAAGATGCGATATTTGCTTTTATTACTGTTTATTTGTTCTTCCATTAGCTTTTATGCCCAAACTGTGGCATTCAGGGCTGATTGTAATGCAAAGGATGTAGTGGTAGGCAATCCTTTCAAGGTTTCTTTTGTTCTGGAAAATGCCGATGTGCGCAATATCAGTTTTCCTAATTTCGACAAAGATGGATTTAGTGTAATGCAAGGCCCGATGAATGAGTCCCGTTACATGAATGTAAATGGGAAAGCAAGTTACACCGAATCTTATGTTTTTCTGCTCGCCCCAAAAAAAACCGGTAAATACAGTTTGGGCCCAGCAAAGGTTGTCACTACAAAAGGTAAAACTTTTAGTACTAAATCTATCGAAATCAACTCAGTTGCTGCATCGGGAAAAAATTCTGCTGATCCAAAAGATAACCTCCCTGCAGGAATATCGGGAAAGGTGATTTTCAGAATGGTTCCCTCAACCATGGAGGCTGTTCCGGGTGAGCAGGTTATGATTGATATGAAAGTGTACACACAACTCGACCTTGCATCGATAGGGATGACACTTGAACCTAAGTCGAAACAGGTTGATCTCTTTCCAACAAATTTTAGCGATCAGGCAACATCGGTAGATGTAATAAATGGCAGACAATATGCCAGCAAAACAATTTACAGGTTTACTTTTACAGCTGGCTCTCCGGGTACAATCGATATAAATCCGGCTAAGATTGAATTTATTGAAGCCTATGGTTCAAGCCCATTTGGCAGACCTGCAAATTATTCACTATTCAGTAATCCGCTTAGTATTGAGGTAAAAGAATTTAAAAATCAACCTGCTACTTTTAGTGGTGCTGTAGGAAAATACAACCTATTTTGTAGTGTTGACAAAACAGGCATCAATTCGGATGATTTTTTAAAAGTCATTGTTTCGGTAAGCGGGGTTGGCGAATTGAAAAAAATTACTGAAGTTCCGTTGCTATTTGGTAAAAAAGGGGGGAAACCATTTAACCTTTTCCCTCCAAAAATCGAAGAAAATATTGAGGAAGGGCCAGAAGGAAAATCGGGTATCAAAGACTTTGTTTATACCCTTGAACCTAAGTCGATAGGCGACTTTGAACTGAGACCAACCTTAACTTATTTTGACACCGACCTAAGACGTTTTGTAACTGTTGATACGGTAATTCCTGTTAGGGTAATTCAAGGAAAAAAGATATTGGGAAAGGATGCCTCCATCGCTGACAGTGACCTTGATTCGAAAAATACAAAACTAAGTTTTGGACCTATTGCGGAAAAGGCATATTGGAAAAGGTCGGGCAGTCCATTTTTTGGATCTATATTATTTTGGATTTTGGCATTTTTGCCCATACTGCTTTTTATAGCTTTGGCTTCAAGTAAACTTTACCTGCAAAAGAGGTATGAGGCGATGATGAAACATAATGCCCTGACAAAAGCTCACAGGGATTTAAATGAGCATATGAAAAATGCCCAATCATTTCTTTCCGCGGGCGATGCGCCAGCTTTTTATCAAGCCATTTCTGAAGCTTTTAAAAATTTCCTGGGTAAAAAACTGAAGATTCCAAAGTCTGAAATCAGCAAGGAATTGTTGGCAGAAAAACTGGAAGGATTATTAGATGAGGACAAAATCCGTTCGCTGACACGTATTTTAAAAATTTGTGAGCTATCGGTTTTTGCGGGCCAGGATAATAAGCAGGCTATGCAACTCGTATTCGATGAAAGCAATGAGCTATTTATCATTTTCTCCAAAACCTTTTCCTAAAGCCCGGTAAAATGAAGTTTTATATTCTGCTTATCTGCCTGTTGACTTTGCCGTCTTGGAAATTATCTGCTCAAGAGGCCGATTATAAGGTTAATTTTGAAAAAGGACTAAAGGCTTACCAAAATAAGGATTACAACCTCTCGGTTAAATTTTTCGAGCAATCGCTCAGCACTGAATTAAAATCGGCCGAGGCTTATAATAACCTTGGGCTTGCCTACTATAATAGCGCCGATGTAGGAAGAGCCATTCTAAACTTCGAAAGAGCACTCAGAATAAGGCCAACTTACAGTGCTGCCCGTAAAAATTTAAAAGCTGCCGAGCAGTACATCGATACCAAAATTAAGCGAAACTCAGGTTTTTGGCTTTTCTCGGGACTTTTTACTTTGTCTATGATGATGAGCTCTTTTGCTTGGTCAATGATATTTTTTCTGCTGCTATTCGCTTCAGCTGCAGCTTTTCTTGTCTGGTATTTAAAACTGAATGATAAACTGTCCTTTATGGGGCTTCGCCTAGGGATCATTTTTATCGTTTTAGCTATATTTCCCTTGGGCTTTGCCCGCAGTGCTGCAAGGGAACAGTTCGACAAGAATTTAGCCATTGTAACAGCAGTGAGAGTAGGCGTAAGAACTGCTCCAGGCTTAGATGGCGAAGACATCATTGTGCTTTCATCCGGCGTAAAAGCAACAATTCAGGAAGAAATGGGCGACTGGTACAAAATCCGATTGGAGAATGCCGTTGTTGGCTGGATTCCGGCAAAAACCCTGGAAAAAATATAAGAAGGGTAATAATTTTAAAATCTTGTAAAAGGATAAACTTCTTCTGATCATGAAAAATAGACTCATCGCAGCAGGATTGGCTTTTTTTGGAGGAGTTTTTGGGCTTCAAAAGTTTTACCTTGGGAAAACCTCTCAGGGCATATTATGCGTAATTTTTTGGGTTACGCTTATTCCATTTTTCATTGGAATTGTCGATACCATTCAGTTTTTAAGCATGTCGGACGATGACTTTGATTTGAAATTCAACTATGGCAGTGAAGATAAGCTGTTGCGAAGAGAAAGGCTGGATCTGGAAAGAGAAAAACTTAAAATTGAGAAACTCCGCCTGCAAAGACAAAGACTTGTTGCAGAGAATGACTTAAAAAAGGAAATGCCTGCAAAGGCCATAACTGGAGAACAGGCCGACGAACTCGCTGCCTGGCACGATTTGCTCGAAAAAGGTATAATAGACAAATTCGAGTATGAACAAAAAAGGAAGATAATTTTGGGACTAGACTAAGCTATTCCTGGCCTTCGATTGCCCTTAAATAAAGTTCCGCACAGGCTTTTGCATCGCTGAGCGCATCGTGGTGATTGAGTGGAATATCGTGAATCTGACAAAGTTGCGCCAGGCCTTTTCTATACATTCTGTAGGTACAAACCTTGTCATAATAAGGCGTAAACATATCATAATAAGCGAGGGTATGTTCCAAAACGGGAAAATCGAAATTCAGACCATTGTGTGCAACAACCGTCTGTCCACTTATAAATGGCTCTATTATTGGCCAAACCTCATCAAATGTTGGGGAGTTAGCTGTTCTCTGCGCATCGATTCCATGTATTTGTGTAAAACGCCCCCAATAAAAATTATTTGGCGGCTGCACCAAAAGGTCAACCTCATCGGTTATGATACCATTTTCGACCCTTACAAGCCCAACCTGACAGATGCTCCAGCGCTGCCTATGTGCTGTTTCGAAATCAATTGCTGTAAAACTGCTCATTATATTTTTGTTATGAAGAGACAAAGATAAGGCAGAACCCCGACAAAAGATGTCGTTCTTTTTTCTATTTCACAAAATATTGCCTCTAAATCAAGATTCTGATGCTTTATGTATATTTTTGCGAACCAAACACATCCATGCAATAAATTAGCTTGATGAAACTATCTGTCGTTATTGTCAATTACAACGTTAAGTACTTTCTGGAACAGGCACTGCTTTCAGTGAGAAAAGCCTCTGCCAATCTGGATGTGGAGGTTTTTGTTGTTGACAACAATTCGGCCGATGAATCAGTGGCGATGCTGCTCGAGAAATTTCCCGAGGTAAAAGTGATAGCCAATAAAGACAATGTAGGCTTTTCTAAGGCTAATAATCAAGCTATTCAACAGTCGAAAGGAGAATATGTACTGCTGTTGAATCCCGATACGGTAGTTCGCGAAGACACCTTTGAAAAAACAGTGGCCTTCATGGATGCAAATGCTGATGCTGGCGGACTCGGCGTAAAAATGATCGACGGTAAAGGCAATTTTCTGCCCGAATCAAAGCGGGGTTTTCCATCACCCGAAGTGGCTTTTTATAAAACTTTCGGCTTGTCGAAACTCTTTCCAAAATCAAAGCGATTCAATAAATACCACTTGGGCTATCTGAGTGAAAATGAAACACATGAGGTAGATGTGCTTTCGGGTGCCTTCATGCTTATGCGCAAGTCGGTATTGGACAAAATCGGCATGCTCGATGAAGCATTCTTTATGTACGGAGAAGACATCGATCTCTCCTATCGGGTGGTTAAAGCCGGTTATAAAAATTATTATTTTGCCGACACTACCATTATCCACTACAAAGGCGAAAGCACCAAAAAAGGCAGTCTCAACTATGTGAAGACCTTTTATCAGGCCATGATCATCTTTGCACGAAAACATTTTGGTGGAAATAGGGCAGGACTTTTTATTCTGATGCTGAATGCTGCCATCTGGTTCAGGGCTGGTTTGACACTTTTTTCAAATACCCTTAGAAATTGGTACAAACCGCTATTCGATGCTTCAATCATCTTTGTTGGAATGTATTTCATCAAAGATCTTTGGGCTGCACTTCGCTTTCACGATCCGCTTTATTTTAAGGACAGTCTGCTTTATTTTAATTATCCGCTTTATATCTTCATCTGGCTTTTTACAGTTTAT
>CANETR010000228.1 GCA_947441325.1 Saprospiraceae bacterium | reverse complement strand
TTGAGGATGCACCAGCCTCTTGATAAAACAAATCTACCTGAATACCCGAAGCCTGATCAATCACATTTCCATTCTGTATGGATTTTCTTCTCAGAAAAAGGCTGGCAGCACTTACACCTGTGTCGGGTAAACTATAATTAAAATCGAGCACTAATTTACTTTCATCCTGATTTGTATTCCCAAGTTCAAACAATGATGAAGTTTGACCCGATTGACGTACAGTGCCACCAAAATTTGCTTTTATAACTGTGTCATGCATCAGACTATTCATATAGTAGCGGTCAAACTGATGGTCCATAAAAACCTCAAATGAAGTTGGACTCAAATGAAAACAATCGGTCAATGCAAAGTTTGTAAGCGGTATATTTCCGAGCGAAAGCATAGCAGCAGCGGGTGATGGATAATCAATCAGGCCTGTGTCTGTTGCTGTCGTTGCAGCAGCATAGGTACCCGAAGGAGGAACAGATAAAGGACTTGTTTGACCATAGAAATTTTGCATGAGCCCCAAGGCCTGTACATAATGTACCCGATCCTGTAGTGCAGCATAGGCTTTAACTCGATTCGCAAAGCTGAGCAATAAACCATTCAATTGTTGAAAGTTTGGAAATCCCATGCCCGACCAGGTGGCATAGTATGGATGCTGCGATTGTAAGAAAGATGGCAAGGCTCCTATTACATCGCCAAAATTTGTATAGACATAACCCGACCAGACAATCTGTAAATTAGGATTTACTGAATGAATATAGTCGATAATGCGCAATGTGCGATTGAAAACCGAGTCAAACAATACATCTGTCTGTTGTTGCGTAAAATTCAAATCCCATGTATAGATAACATCGTTTCCACCTATGCTAAGATGAACATATTCAAGCGTTGGATTGGAAACTATCTCATCTCTTAAATCGTTCAGCTTGGCTGAATCGTTTATAAAATCGGTCGTTCTGGCTCCTGCAAAGGTGAGATTATTATCACTCAATTGCCCAAGATCAGAAAATCCGTAGTTGTTCAATGCATCTTGCACTGATTGGTTTAAGTGCATAAAATTTGCCCAACTGTCGCCAATCAATAGGATTTTGGGAGTCAGATTGTTATTACAGTTTTGTGAATAGGCAGTAATGCTGCTTAAGAAAATAAGCGATGTTAAAATTGATTTCATTTTAAATAACTTTTCTAATTATTTAATTTCTTTACCCTTTTTGTCAATTTTTATTCTTTTGGTTCCAATAATTGCTTCGAAAAAATCACCTCTTGAATAAATCGCATCATACTTGAATTTAGTCAATTGATTACCTTAAATATCAAAAATAGCAAATTTACCGATATAATGCATATCATAATCAGACGGCACTGATTGTTTGAATTAGTTTATTTTGGGCATTGATTGATAAGGCCAAAGGAAGCATTAGAACTAACAGTATTTTTTTCATAGTTTTGACTTTTAATAGGCTTATGCCGATGACTTTATATAGGTAATTTAAGGCAATAATTATTTTAACAAAAATAGATAAAAACAAATGAAGCAACTGCTGTTTTTCCTCATAATATTTTCATTTTTATTTTCTTGTGCCAATAAAGAACTTGCCGAAACCATCATATTTGGTGGAAATATTTACACTGCCGAAGCTTCGAATCCAAAAGTTGAAGCAATTGCCATAAAAGATGGAAAAATATTGGCAGTTGGCAAATTGGTTGACATAGAAAAATTGGCTGGAGAAAACACAAAAAAGATTGACTTAAAAGGCAAAACGCTTATCCCAGGCTTTATCGAAAGTCATGCACACCTGCTGGCCCTGGGCAAACAACAAAGTCAGCTCGACCTGAGTAAGGTAAAAAACTACGAAGAACTATTGGACATGGTGGCCGAGGCTGCAAAAAACACAGCCAAAGGTGAATGGATTGTGGGCAGAGGGTGGCATCAGAGCAAATGGGACCCAAAACCAAAATTGATTACGGGCTATCAGGCTCATGAAAAATTATCAGAAACATCTCCAGATCATCCCGTCATGCTGGTTCATGCCAGTGGTCATGCGCTTTTTGCCAATGCTGCAGCCATGCGACTAGCAGGAATTGACCCAGATAAAAAACTGATTTCGGAAACAGATTTGGGTGCTGAGGGCGAGATCATCACCTATCCTAATGGTAAAGCAACCGGTATTTTTACCGAAAATGCCATGAATATTATAGAATCGCTCTTGCCCAAAGACAGCCCCGAAAGTCTATACAAAGACCTGCAGGCCGGATTTACCGAATGTCTAAAAAATGGCATCTGCAGCTTTCAGGATGCGGGTTCCGATGCCAAGGCTATTGAAACTTACCGACTTGCATTGAAAAAAGATGAATTCCCAATCAGACTATGGATAATGCTCTCTTTTAATAATTATGCTGCCGACAAACAGCGCGAAGATGACCCTTTTCTGATGGAATGGTTTAAAAAGGGAAAAGAAGTCGGTGACAAATTTAGTGTTGGCGGAGTAAAACTTTATGCCGACGGAGCATTAGGATCGAGGGGCGCCTGGCTATTGGAAGATTACAGCGACAGACCAGGTTTCAGAGGAAATGAACTCTTGCCCCTTTCTGTTATGGAGAAAATTGCCGACAATTGCCTGAAATCGGGCTTTCAATTATGTACGCATGCCATTGGCGACAGGGCAAATCGCGAAGTGATGAATGTTTACGAAAGGGCATTTTCCAAAAATCCTGATAAGGCCAAAGGACATCGTTTCCGTATTGAACACGCCCAACATGTTGACCCTGTCGATATTCCCCGATTCAAAAAGGTGGGCATCATTGCATCGGTGCAGACCATACATTTCTCTTCCGATCGTCTCTGGGCGATTGACCGACTAGGAAAAATGCGCATTGAGGCTGGCGCTTACCGATGGAAACAACTGATTGACTCAGGCGCCAAAGTCATAAATGGCACCGATGCTCCGGTAGAACCTATCAATCCGATTGCCTGCTTTTATGCCGCTGTATCGAGAAAAACCTTGGATGGCAGAGCCTTTGAAACAGACCAGAAAATGAGTCGCGATGAAGCCCTGCGCTGTTACACAATCGATGCGGCCTATGCAGTTTTCGAAGATTCGAAAAAGGGCTCTGTCAAAGTCGGTAAATTTGCCGATTTTACGGTATTGGATCAAGATATTATGAGCATTCCAGAAGATGAAATTTTAAAAACTAAGGTAATGATGACAATTATCGATGGAAGGATACGATTTCAAAAATAAACTAGTTGATATACTTTACGTTTAAAATTTGTAACCTTTTAAAAATTTAGCATTAGGAGAATATAACCTCTTAAAATCAATCACTATGAGAAAGTTAATCCTAATGAGCATACTACTGCTTAGTATTTCAAAGAGCTTTGCTCAAAATCAAATTCTAACTGTTGAAGAAGACCAGGATTACCTGTTCATCGGCGTGGAAAATCGAATTCAATTCAGCGATCCAAATGTCAAGCAAGCTGATATTGTGGCCTCTTGCAATGCAGTTGCAGGCGCAACTATTACAGCCAATGACAACAATTTTGATGTTAGGGTAACAAGCCTTACGGAGGGAAGCGAATTATGCAGCATCAGCTTCAAAAATAAGAAAACCGGTGTACTATTAAAGAAAATGGATTTTCAAGTGCGCAGAATACCAAGCCCGGTTGTTTGTTTAAGTAACAAAAGATCTGATGGCATGATTAGTTCAGGCGAAATGAAGATTCAGCAAGGTCTTTTTGTAATAATGGGCGACCTCTTTATCAAAGACTGTTGTAGTGTTCAGAATTTTACTCTAACCTTTACAGGACCTGGACAAAATCCTGTCACTTTTGAAAATAATGGTGCTAAATTTGAAGATGGAGCACTCAGACTCATTCAATTGGCAAGACCAGGTGCAATTTATCAATTCAGCAACGTAAGAGGCCGTTGCCCGGGCGATTCTGTAAGCAGGCAGATGAACGGAATGAGTTTTACGGTGAGGTAAATAAATAAAAAAAGGGTTCAGACTAATCTAGACTGAACCCTTATATATCAAGTAAAAACCCTAAAAATCTAGCTGAAAACTCAATACCGGTGTCAAACTTGAATTGGCATCGGGTTCTAAGCCAAGGGTATTACGATTGTACTGATAAGAACGATAATTGACCTGATTGGTGACATTTTGAATGTCGAGGGCCAGCATCCAGTTGATTTTTTTGTAATCGCGGCGATAAGCCAAACGGGCATCGGTACGGAAATAAGGTTTTTTGAACTGCGCATCGAAGGCTCTGCTTTCGTTGGGCACAAAGAAACCTGAGGACTGTGAAGCTAAGGTATCGACAGTTTCATAACGCAAAGCACCGCGGAAGAAGGCTTTGAGACCCAATTGTAAAACACCGCCTTTGCCCTGATTAAAGGTAAATTCTTTGGTTCCGATAAAACTGCTCGAGAAGAAATTGTCCATACGAGTAGATCGGAATTCATTATTCCATGCTTTGTAGGTGGAGCGTAGATATGATCCCGATACAATCACAAAAAATCCTTTTGTGAAGAACTTTTCGAAAAGCAGGTCGGCACCGTAGTTTTGGCCAGTTCCGGCATCAGTCATTGGCATTACACCATAATTGTCGCGCATATTGTAGAACCAGTAAGAACTGTTTTGGTCGGTGCTGATGGGAATATTGAACAAATATTGATAATAAGCCTCGAGCGATACCCTGAAAGATTTACCAATAATTTGCTCCACTCCTGCCACTACATGATGCGAACGGGTAAATTTCAAATCCTTGTTCGGTTGATAATCTCTACCCGTGCTATCCTGGAAGGTCAGCATATAGGTTCCCCAGGGCAG
>CANETR010000227.1 GCA_947441325.1 Saprospiraceae bacterium | reverse complement strand
TTGATTTAGTATAAATTATAATCAAGAAACGCCATCTAATTCCTTCAAAACGCATGTATAAAAAATCTCTCATCCTCGGGCTTTTTCTGCTTTTTTCCTTTTCAAAAGCATACTCACAAAGCAAATATTCTGTCGAAATCGTGCGCGACAGCTTCGGTGTGCCACATATTTTTGGAAAAACAGATGCCGATTGTTCTTATGGTTTGGTTTACTGTGCACTGGAAGATGATTATAAGACAGTTCTTTGGGGACTTTTGCTGGCAAGGGGAAAACTGGGGCTGATGTTGGGTACCGAGGGCGCTAAAATAGATTATGCGGTACAGCTGCTTGGTGTTCCCGATTTTATCGAAAAACATTATGAATCGGACCTTTCGCCCGAAACCAAAAAACTGCTGGTTGCTGGTGCTGATGCCGCCAATGACTGGATTGAGAAAAATCCCGGCAAAATCATTTATAAAAGCCTTTTGCCTATTCGTCCAACTGATTTTATTGCGGGTTATATGCTCAGTATGGCGCTGATGACCGGTGTTGAGGGCGCTATTACGAAAGTTGTTAATGAGACCATGCCAATGTTAAGATATGACCAAATGTCGCGAGGAAGCAATGCCTTGGCTATGAACTCAAAAATTACCAAAGATGGCGATGTATACCTCGATTGCAACGCACATCAGCCGCTCGAGGGGCCTATGAGCTGGTACGAGGCGCATCTGCACAGCGAGGAGGGTCTGAATATTGTAGGCGCTACCTTTCACGGTGCGGTATCCATCTTTCATGGTACCAATGAGAATCTTGGCTGGGCACATACGACCAATTATTTCGATGCCATTGACATTTTCCAATTGGAGGCCGATCCAAAGAAAAAAAATCACTATCTGGTGGATGGAAAATCTTATAAACTGGAGTCGAAAAGAGCAAAACTGACCGTCAACCTCTCCAAAAAACCCGATCAAAAGAAATTTGTGCTAAGCCTTGGCAAAAAAAGATGGTGGAGTATTTACGGCGCAACTTATAAGAATAAAAAAGGCATTTTTGCCATTCGTCTGGCCAGTAATATGACCCTGAAAAGTGTGGAGCAATGGTACAAAATGAACCGCGCCAAGAATTTTACAGAATTCCGTGAAGCGCTGGAAATCAAGGGCATTATCAATCAGTTCATCACCTATGCCGACCGTTTCGACACCATCTATTGTGTGAGCAATGGCGCCATGCCCATCCGTGCCGAGGGTTATGACTGGACCAGCACCGTTCCCGGCAATACGATGAAAACGCTTTGGAAAGATTATCTACCGCATGACTCTTTGCCGCATGTGCTCAATCCCAATTGTGGCTATGTCTTTGAAGTGAATAACACTTCCTACTCGATGACTGCGAAGGAAGAAAACCCCAGGCCCCTGCCATGCCAGAAAAATGTTTCCTTTGCCCTGAACGAAACCAATCGAAGTCTGCGTTTTTACGAAATCATGGAGCAGAAAAAAGGCAAAAAGCTCGACTGGAACGACTTTCTGGAAATAAAGTACGATGAGCATTATCCCACAAGAGTGGTGGCTCCATTTAAAAATTTCGACCTCGAGGAGGTATTTCATCTCGACCATACCAAATATCCCGACATTGCCGATGCCATTCAGATCATGAAAACCTGGAGCAAAACCCGTAGGGGCATCGAAAGCGATACCAATGCCACCCTTGTTTTCAAATGGATTTATGGCACTTATTTCTCCATCAATGACGAAATTGAAGCGCGTTTTGTAAAGGAACCTGCCTATAAACTAGAATACTTTGCCAATGGCATCCGCAAGGCAAAGGAGGAAACCCTTCGTGATTTTGGTAAGCTTTGCATCCCATTGGGTGAATTTCAAAGACATCAGCGTGGCAATGTAGATTTGCCGGTCTGTGGTGGCCCCGATATGTGGAATGCCAAAGTTGGCGAGCCTTACCAAAAGGGCAAAAGAAGAATCAATGCCGGCGAAAGTTACATTCTCCTCAGCCGCTTCAAGAAAGATGGAAGTCTGCCGCAGCTGCGCAGCATTATGTGCTATGGCAGCAGCAACAATCCCGATTCAAAGCACTACACCGATCAAATGCATTTGTACAACACCAAACAAACCAAGGAGATTAGTCTAAGCAAGGAGTGGGCGTATAAACATGCGGAAAGGGTGTATAGGCTGGGTGAGTAAAAAGGAATTTGGGTAATTTAACACTACGCCCCTTCCCCTGGCATCACAAACTCCCTAAAGTTATCAGTATCAATAATTTTTCCGCTTGCGCTGTAAGCTTCCAGAAATGAATTGGGAATTTTATCTTTAGAACGTTTTTTCCACTTAAATTCATAGGCGGTCAATAGCCCGTTCGAATCCTCTACAAAGTCAATTTCATGTTTTTGAACTGTTCTCCAAAAATAATTTCTAGTGTAATGCTGGTAATAATGTTGAAATTTTATCCTTTCTGAGATTAAAAAATTTTCCCAAAGTACGCCTTTGTCAGATCTTGTCTCTAAATTATTGAAGTTGTTAATAATCGAATTTCTTATGCCATTATCAAAAAAATAAATTTTACGATTGTGCTTTATTTCATTTCTCTGATTTCGACTAAAACTATTCAGTCGAAAAATAATGTAGGCCTTTTCCAGCAAATCTATATACTTTGCAACGGTGATTTTATCGATTTCCAATAGGCTCGAAAGTTCATTGTACGATACTTCATTGCCCAGCTGTAAAGCCAAGGCTTTAAGTAATTTCTCAAGAATTTCTGGTTTTTTGATGCCGGTGAGTGATAAAATATCTTTATAAAGATAGGAAGAGCTTAGTTGCATAAGAACTTCTCTGGCTTCGGACCTATTGTTTACAACATCTGGATACATTCCAAATATCATCCTCTCCTCTAGCTGTGCGGAAGCTTCGATATAGCCAAAATGATTTTCAAACTCCGCCCAGTTCAATGGAAAAAGTAAATATTCAAATTTTCTACCCGTAAGTGGTTCCTGCGTTGCATTGCTTATATCCAAGGCCGATGAACCGCTCAGTATCAATTGAACATCAGCCATTTGGTCATGAATTATTTTCGACGTAAGTCCAACGTTCTTAATTCGTTGTGCTTCATCAATAAAAACTTTTTTTTGTTTTCCGATTATGGCCTTTAGTTTTGACAAGCCTGCATCTTCGAGCAAACTTCTAACATCGGGGTCATCTCCATCCAAAAAAAGAAAATCCTCTGTCCCCAAACATTTTTTTATGAGCGTAGTCTTTCCAACTTGCCTGGGGCCAATAAGCACTAAAGTTTTACCCTTCCCAAATTTATTCAAGAGTTGTTTTTCCAGTAGTCTTGCTATCATAATCACCAATTATTATATGTTTTTAGCGATTCAAATCACCAATTATTATATATTTTTGGTGAATTGAATCACCAAATATAGTACTTATTTGGTGATTTGATATGATTTTACTGTATAAATTGCTCTTTGGGTTAAATATCCAGCAGCTCTACACAAAAACTACCTTCACTTTATCCTCCGGGTTTTTGCTGCTGCCCTCAACGAGGCATTGCGCCTCGAGGCGATAATCTGACTTGGCAGCTTTAATGGTTTTGAACACTGTGGCGATGCCTTTTCCGATGAGGTTGCTGTGCTCCAGCTTTTCGATATTGGAATGTTGAAATTTGAAGGGCAGCTTGAAGAATATGATCTTTGGATTTGTTCCATCGATTTCTATTGCTTCATCGCTGATCCACTCCCCCAACAGGTACTCGTCAATTTTCTGATTCTCGCCCCTGCCACGAGTGTAACGCTCTATTAACTTTACTTTTACGTAAGTGACTAGTGCTGGTGCATTGGCAGTAAATTCGAGCTCTGCATTCACAGTATCAATTTTGTAGGGATAAACCTCGAGGGGTTTTATTTTTATTTTTACGGAATCGAATCCGAGCCATTTTTTTACTTGTCCGAACATGGGGGGAGATTTAAGGAAATTGGACTTTAGGTGGGTAGTTGGTAGTTAGATGACGAGCTTTGCGTGGTGGTAATTGGTAATTGGTATTTGGTATTTGGTATTTGGAATTCGCAGGCTTACTTAACAGTTGGTTAATTGGTATTTGGTATGTTAGTAGTTGGTATTTGGAATTCGCAGGCTTACTTAACAGTTGGTTAATTGGTATTTGGTATTTGGTATTTGGAGGACGAGCTTTGCGTTTGACGTGCTTTGCGTGGTGGTAGTTGGTCTCGTTTGAAGAACGAGATGGTAATTGGTCTCGTTTGAAGGACGAGATGGTAGTTTGACTTGTGGTTTCGTCACGATGTCTGATGATCTGATATCTGATGTCTGATAATCTGCCCTACCACTAATACTCTACCACCAATTTCTCCGTCACAACGCCCGATTCTGTTAAAACTTGAAGGGTATAAAAACCTGGAGCAAAGCCACTGATATCAAGCTGATAAGTGTTTTGTCCAGCCTCAATCTCAAAAGAATTATTGTCGAGAACTGTGCGGCCATCGGCAGCAAGGATGCGCAGTCTTGATTTTGAATAATTATCTGAACTGATGCGAAGTTGTACTGAATTAGATGCCGGGTTAGGGTAAACTTCAGTTTTGAGGTTATCCGCAGATGCATTTTCTAGTCCGCTCACTACAGTTGTTCTAAAGGTAAAATCGGCTGATTTGCCAGCACAAGTATATGCGCTGCTATAAGGCACAACTGACCACCTGTAATCTCTGTTTGACAAGAACTCTGAAGCTGGCACATTGATAAAATTTTGTCCGTTTACAATCGTGTAAAGCACCGATTCAACAGGCATTCCCAATACAGTTCTCTCCAAATTGAAGACCCATT
>CANETR010000226.1 GCA_947441325.1 Saprospiraceae bacterium | reverse complement strand
CATATTTGAGCCAGCTCATTGTATGAAACCTGAGCCGAGAGTTGTAGTGCCAGTGCTTGTAACAGTCGGCTCAGTTTATCAGGTTTTTGGATGTTTTCCCAACTGAGAATATCTTTGTACAAATAAGCTTGGCTGATCAGTTTCAATCGCTGTTTTTCATCTCCAGGGTTAGTAACAATTTCAGGATAATAACCAAATACCAATCTATGCGGTAGTAGTCTTTTTTCTTCGAGCAGACCATGGTGATTAACCATTTCTTCAAAAGAAAGCGGATACATAGTAAATTCCCATTTTCTACCAGTCAGTGGCTCGTTTATCTTATTGGCTAGTTCAAATGATGAACTTCCCGTTACAAAGAGCAGCACATCTTTCAGACTATCGGTAATGAGCTTTAATTTCAAGCCTATATTTTCAATGCTTTGTGCCTCATCAATAATCAATATCTTTCTTTTGCCCAAAAGAGCAGACAGTCGGCTGGCACTGATTTCAGCAAAAAGGTTTTTTACATCTGTTTCGTCGGCATTAAACCATAAGACCTCTTCTGCACGGTACGGAAGACCCTGCAAAAAAGTTGTTTTTCCTACCTGTCGCGGCCCCATTATGACAATTGCCTTGCCTGTATTCAGCCTTGGAGATATTTGATTTTCCAAAAGTCTTCGAATCATAAATTATAGGTTTCAGTATTATTTTCTACAAAGCTACAACTTTTTAGGATTCAATTCCTGAAAAGTGGCAACTTTTGCGGATTTCATTCCTGAAAAGTGGCAACTTTTGCGGATTTTACCAAATAGTGCACAAAAAAAGCTGCACCATCTGGAACAGCCTTCAAAATTTAAGGGTTATTACTGACCGCTTCCGCTATCGAAAAGTTCGCTCAGTTTGGCCGACACGCTTTCCATGCCATCAACACCCATTTTAGCTGCAATTTGGAACATGTTATTGGTGACAAGTGCGGTTGCTAAGGCCTCTGCACCTGCTATATGCATAGTATCTTTAACCTTGCTGTGAACATGATTGAGGCGAATCATAATACGGCTCAACTGCTGAAAAAGCTCCAGATCCTTGGCCATTTCATCGGTGTGAATGTAGGAGGGGAGTACCTCTTTGTGCGATTCAGCGGCACGGATGGTCTCCTCCACAAAAAGTTCGTTTTCGCGATTCAGTTTTGGAAAACTATTGCGTTCGTCGCTGGTAAGGCTTAATAAAAATGGTAACTTTTCTTCAATCTGATCAATCAGACCTTTTACTTGTTCAACCAAGTCACTTGAAAGCTCTATGGATATTCTATTTTCTGACATGATGATGGGATAATTTGTTTTAAATGGAAATATTTTGATGCAATTTAGAAATAAATTTAAAATCAAAGAAAAATGAAATGGGCTATTTTATACCAGACAGCACTTTGATTTATATTTTTCCTGCCTTTCTGACACTCACTTCCGATCCCTTTGCCAAAAATACTGATAAGGGTTTTTGTGAAAGACATTCGCCGAAAGCTGCACCATAAAGCTGAGATGCATTGCATTTAATATCATAATTTTCAACTTGATAATAATTCCATCGTGGATGTTCAACCTGGTATTGCGAAGTTTTAGCTTCGCTCAATTTGGTGTAGCCCCAATAATGTTCGCTGATAAATTCTTCTTCGCTGTCCGGTAAAATTGGTTTTTCTTCGGGATTTGCCCATACTTTGAGATGATTCCATTCATTACGGAATTTCCAAAAATATTCCACCTGCAATTGATCCAAACTGCTGCTGATCTTGTGTTTCATGGGCATTGTATAATAATGCTCGCCATAAAGCGTATTAGCAACAAAGCTGATCATTGGTTTTGGTACAATTTCCTTTACAAATACAACACCTCTGCGCCATTCGTTTTCATGCATGTAACGTACATAAAACCTAAGATTCACCTCTTCGAAATTGATATGAAAAGGGATCTTGAAACCCATAATTCTGGTATTCACAAACATAAAAGCCACGAGACTCACATAACATTTTCCATTCCAAATATCAAGTTCGGTACCAGCTGGAATATGATTAATAAGCAATTTGGGGTCGATTTCATAATTGGCCATCACAAGATTTTGCCATTCGGCATCGAGGAATTTTTTCATAGGGTAGTATTATTGGGTATAAAATTTAAAAATTATTGGCTGTGCTACTTTTATAGAACAAAAAATATAAACAGATACTGGAAATCTAATTGCAAAAGTACTGAAATAAAAGTGCTTCCCGAAATTTAATGGTTGACTTTGAATGAAATAGATTGCATCATTTTCATCAATGCAAATTTGTCAAAATGATTTATAAAGAGTTATTATTTCCATACAATTAGTAACTTTGCGCGGAAAGAATCAAGTCTAATAAAAAGGCGGGCTTCCTTAGTTCAAAAACCGAAAATCTTTTAAATGGAAACTGTAATAAAATTCGATAAGAAGAAACTCAATAAAAAGAAACTGCTCGAACTCTATCGTGCTATATTAAAACCCAGAATGATTGAGGATAAAATGCTGGTTTTACTTCGTCAGGGACGTATCAGCAAGTGGTTTTCGGGCATTGGTCAGGAGGCCGTAGCTGTAGGGGTTACAGAAGCATTGGAAGCGGATGAATTTGTATTTACATTGCACAGAAACCTAGGGGTTTTTACCAGCCGCAATGTGCCTTTTGACAGGCTTTTCAGTCAGTGGCAAGGCAAAATGCATGGTTATACCAAAGGCCGCGACCGTTCATTCCATTTTGGTGTGCCCGAACATGGCATAGTGGGTATGATTTCGCATCTTGGACCTCAGTTGGCACTTGCTGGTGGCGTTGGATTAGCGAATATTCTTGGTGGAGAGAAAAAAATTGCGGTAGCCTTTTCGGGCGAGGGTGGAACCAGCGAAGGTGATTTTCACGAAGCGCTCAATGTTGCAGCCGTTTGGAATTTACCTGTGATTTTTGTGGTAGAAAACAACGGTTATGGTTTGTCAACACCAAGCTCAGAGCAATTTGTATGCGAGCACCCTGTAGATAAGGCCATCGGATACGGCATGAAAGGCGTTCGAATAGATGGTAATAATATCATTGAGGTATATAGTACGGTGACAGAACTGGCCAAAGAGATGCGTAAAAATCCGCATCCGGTGCTGCTTGTTTGTGATACTTTCCGCATGCGCGGTCACGAAGAAGCATCGGGTACCAAATATGTACCAAAGGATTTGATGGAACACTGGGCAACCAAAGACCCTGTCACTAATTTCCAGAATTATCTCTTGAGTGAGGGCGTTTTGACTGAGAAAATGATTGAGGAAATCCGCGCCGAATTTAAGGCAGAGATAGATCATGGCATTCAGGTTTCGGAGTCACAGCCGCCTATTGAGGCCGATACTCAAAGAGAACTCGACGATGTTTATGCTCCTTTTGAACAAGAAGAAGTTCAGCCTTCAGAAAATGGGCATAAAACTTCGAAACGATTTGTAGATGCCATTTCCGACGGAATGCGCCAGGCCATGCAGCGTCATCCCAATCTTGTTTTGATGGGGCAGGATATAGCTGAGTATGGCGGTGTTTTTAAAATTACGGAAGGTTTTACTGCCGAGTTTGGAAAGGCTCGTGTGCGCAACACGCCGCTTTGCGAAAGCGCTATTGTGGGAATCGGTATCGGCTTAGGTATAAAAGGCTATAAATCCATGATGGAAATGCAGTTTGCGGATTTTGTAACCTGTGGATTCAATCAGATTGTTAATAATGCTGCCAAATTACACTGGCGTTGGGGACAAAAGGTTGACCTTGTGGTGCGTATGCCAACAGGAGCAGGAACAGGAGCGGGCCCCTTCCATTCACAAAGCAATGAGGCCTGGTTTGTAAAGACACCCGGGCTAAAAGTGGTTTATCCATCGAATCCCTACGATGCCAAAGGGCTTTTGCTGGCCTCTTTCGAGGACCCCAATCCAATTATATATTTCGAACACAAACTTTTGTATCGCAGTATAGAGCAGGATATTCCCGATGAATATTATACAGTTGAAATCGGCAAGGCGCGAACAGTCCGCGAGGGAAATGCCGCATCGATTATAACATATGGCATGGGGGTACATTGGGCAGAGGCTGCTGTAAAGGAACTAGGGGCAGATATAGAAATCATCGACCTTAGAACACTTTTGCCGTTGGATTATGCTGCGATTGAGGCAACAGTAAAGAAAACCAATCGAGTGTTGCTTTTGCACGAAGATACAACAATTGCCGGAGTAGCTGCTGAACTGTCGGCTTACATCTCTGAGCATTTGTTCGAATATCTTGATGCACCGGTTATACGCATTGCGAGCCTGGACACAGCAATTCCTTTTACAACTGTGCTTGAAAAGAATTTTCTTGCATCGGCAAGATTAAAGGAGGGCTTAGAAAGACTTTTGGGGTATTAAATTGCTTTTGTTTAGTTATAGAATTAAAAAGGTCCGTGAAAAAATTTTTCACGGACCTTTTATGTTGATGAATATTATTTTTAATTGACCTGAATTCCAGTAGGTTCTGCAATAGTAGTACCAAACTGATTCACTCTTAGCAAAGTTATTTCAGTTCCGTCATCGTTTTTAATGCTCAACAAATCGGGAAAATCGCTGGAGAAAGTACAGGTAAATTCACCGTTGTACATATCGTTTAAAGTGACATTATCATTGTTTACAAGGCTACAGCTCGAAAGCGGATTTACAGTTAATAAATTATTGTCGAAACTGTATTGTTTATCGCATAAATCGAGACCCATTTTTAATTCAATCATATCGGCCGAGAAAATCATTTTAGGGAATTTCTTTGTCCAGCTTAGATTTACCGAACGTGGCACCGAAACTACAGATCTTACT
>CANETR010000225.1 GCA_947441325.1 Saprospiraceae bacterium | reverse complement strand
GAGGCAACTTCGCTTTTTCTATAATGTATTTAACTCGATTTATGCTTTATCTATACTAGTTTAAAGGCCTGTTTTTTATTGGAGCTTAAATATTTGCAACATACTACTTAAATTTCATAAGTACTTTTTTACAATTTCTGAATTTAAAATTTCGATTTAATGTTGTATTTTTGAATCAAATGATAAAAAATATGAGGTCACTTCAAGGATTTAAAAAAATACTATCAAATCATAGAGAACGAATATTTGAAGAATATTCCATTAAATCGATGGCCATTTTTGGTTCATTTTCAAGACGTGAAGAAAACGAAAAAAGTGACTTGGATATTTTGGTTGAGTTCAACGAAAAAATGGGTATTCGTTTTATAGATTTGGCAGAAGAACTTGAGGATCTGCTGAAAGTAAAGGTCGATCTGGTATCTAAAAAAGGTATAAAAGAAAAATATTTATCATCCATAAGCGAGGACTTGCTTTATGTCTAAAAGAGATACGCTGCTTTTGATTGAATTTATGCTTCAATCACATGTAAAATGTAATTTTGACTAAATCTCAGGTCTTTTATCTAACATCTCAAGTCTCTAATCTAACATCTCAAGTCTCTAGTCTAATTATCACCAACCCTCCTGTTTAATCAGCTTCACTTTTGAGCCCTCGATTTGAAACTGCTGTGAACCGACTTTGAATATATCGCCCTCTTTCTTGGACTTTAAGTCGGAATAAGACTCATTGAGCGTATGAATAGTCCCACCGGTTAGTTTGGCAATATAAATGTAATCAATATTCACATCGCCATTTTTGCCAGCACCACAGATAACAACATCCACAGGCTTTTTGGCATCGACCAGTCTTTTTATGAGCGCTATGTCGCGCACACGAGAGAAATTGTCGGCTATAAGCACCGCACCTTTACAATTAGGGAATTTGGTATATCCGTACAAGATTGCCTCTATGTCGTTTTCGGGAGCTTTGCCGCCATTTCCACCAGCCATACAGGCAAAAGCTGTGCGCTCTATTTCACTATAATCGCTTGAACTTATATAATAGGTTCCACCTGTTCTGCCAATAAGCCCATCGGGTTGATTGTCCCCATCATTAAAAAAGACAAATTTTTCCGTCTCGCTACTTTTCATGTGCTCTTTCAGGTAAAGCAGGGTTTGGGTGAGGTAGGGATACATACTTCCGGTAACATCCTGAATCAGGACATAATCCTTCCATTTCTTTTCATTTTTGGAGAATACACCCGTTACTACCGAATCGGTGGTCATTCTCTTGATAGTTTCCTTAGTAGAACTCATATCAATTTTAGCGTCCGGGTCGGGCACTTCCTTTTCTACCCAGGTTTCGACCTTCATTTTTTTGTTGTAATATTCTTTAGGTCTTTCTTTGTTTCCTTTTCCGGGTTTATCAAACTTTTTACCATTGCCCCTTTTGGCAGGATTGTGATGAAGATAATATCCCGACCACACCTTTTTATCTTCCCAAGTGACCACCTTTTCTTTGATAATTTTTGTAGGAACAGTACCGCTTACCACTTTCATAGCCGATTTCACCCGCTCAATTTCTTCGGTATTGGTAAGCACTTTCGAGCCCGGCTCATCGATTCTTCTATCCATTACCGTGCTGATAACCTGGCCATCTGCAGTCGTAACTCGGTGAGGCTTGATGTAAATTACAAAACCATGAAAAAAATCCTTGGCAGTTTCATATTGC
The DNA here is from genome assembly GCA_947441325.1 of Saprospiraceae bacterium. Taxonomy (GTDB): domain Bacteria; phylum Bacteroidota; class Bacteroidia; order Chitinophagales; family Saprospiraceae; genus Saprospira. Next base: position 3,141 of record CANETR010000225.1, on the reverse strand, counting down.
ATAGAACCATCCTGAGCAACCAGTCTCCATTCTATGAGATTGCTTTTGAAAGCCTCAGGGAAAAAGCCTTGTAGCATTTCGTAGCGCTCTCTATTGAGATTAACCTGATCAAAGCTCTTATCTCTTCTGAAAACGGTATAAACAAGATCTATTCGCTCGACGATTGTATCGCTGATATTCTGTAATATTTTTTTCTCCTCATCATTGAAAATGAATTTGGCATATTTCATCGGAAAATACAGGATATAGTCGCTTTTTCTTGTGTTGTCAAACTTGGGTATAACTGTAGGGGGCAGTTGAGAAAGAAAATCTGGATTGACAACAAGGCTGTCGCCCTGCGCCACAAGGAGTTTGGCGCTAAAAAGGAACACAAAAAACAAGACGAAGTTTTTCATAGATTCTAAGGTAAGTATTTAGTGCAAAATTAGTCAATTTAGTTGAATTGGTTAAATAATATTGACAAGGCTTCTACCCTATTTTACAATTAATAAAAAAAGAGTTGCCCATTTCTGAACAACTCTTTTGTAAATTATTTTGAATAAATTACTTACTAAGTTCAAAACGTTTGTTCACCTCAGCCCAATTGATGATGTTGTAAAAAGCATTTACATAGTCGGGACGACGGTTCTGATAATTGAGGTAATAAGCATGTTCCCATACATCGAGGCCTAAAATCGGATTCGCTCCGCAGCCACGGGTGTCAACATCCATCAGTGGATTGTCCTGATTTGGTGTAGAGCAGATTTCGAGTTTACCGCCCGAATGTACGCAAAGCCAAGCCCATCCCGAACCGAATCGACTAGTAGCAGCTGCAGTAAATTTCTCACGAAAAACAGCAAAGCTGCCAAAATCGCGATTGATTGACTCTAACAATGCACCTGCAGGTTCACCGCCGCCATTTGGAGCCATTACTTCCCAAAAGAGGTTGTGGTTCCAAAAACCACCGCCATTATTGCGTACAGCCATAGGCGCCTTTGAGATGTTTTTAAGAATTTCTTCAATGCTTTTACCTTCAAGTTCTGTTCCGGCAATGGCATTGTTAAGATTGGTTGTGTAAGCTGCATGGTGTTTTCCATGATGGATTTCCATAGTACGAGCATCGATATGCGGCTCGAGGGCAGCAAAGTCATAAGCTAATTTAGGCAATTCGAAAGCCATATTATTTTAAGTTTTAGAAGAGGTTGCCCGCTTCGGTGAAACAATTTAGATTTATTATGAATAAATACAGTTTCAAAGATAAAAAGTTTACGGCAGTTTAAATATGATTTGAAAAAAAACAAAGAATATTTAACCTATAAACGCTGTAGCTCGGGCACTTGCACCTCATTATTTTCTGTGACGCCACAAAGGGGTAAATTCACCCTAAAGGCTGAACCCAGTGACCTAGCAGATTTTAAAGATATCGTTCCGCCAATTTTTGCCAAAACTTCTTTTACGATAAAAAGTCCCAGGCCTGACCCGTTTGTATCTGGAGCATAGCGGTAAAACATTTCGAAAATCTTTTCCTGCTCTTCTTCTGGAATGCCTATCCCGTTGTCTGCTATCTCAAATTCAATACTTTGATGATTCTGAAACATCGTAAACTTTACGAATGCGTCATCGCTATCTTTTCGACTGTACTTCACTGCATTCGATGCCAAATTTTTTATGATGGTTTTGATTCTTTTTCTGTCGGCATGTACCTCATCGCAACCCTGAATATCAATTTGGAAACTTATCGGAACCTTGTACAAAAATCTCAGATCGTCAAAAATCTCCTGCACCATAACCCGAATGTTAAATAACTCAGCTTTGTAAGTGAGGTTTGCATTGTCGGCAAAATCCAATATATCGTAAATTGTAAGGTCTAAACGGTCGATGCTACCTTCGGCCATTTTAAGATAACTGATCTGTTCGGGCTGCAATTTTTCATAATCCTTAATCAGTGAAAAAAGGCCCTTCACCGAAAGTACGGGACTACGGAGGTCATGCGAGATACTGTAAACCAAAAATTCAAGTTCTTCTGCTGTTTTTTGATTCAGAAAAGTAAGTTTCTTTTCCGACTGTTCCAATGACCATTTAATTCTTTCTTTTTTGATTAGTGCAGACATCCTGTTATTCAGCAAAAATGCACCTAACAAGGCCGTTAATCCGAAAGGAAAAACATTATAAAGCATAAAACTGCCCAATTCATCAGTTCCAAAAATATTATAAAAGAGCAGATTTAAAAAAGCAGAAAATATTACCAATACTGTGTAATAGCGCATTGACCAAAATGCCAGCACACCCGATCCCAAAAATATTGAGCAGGTTGCCAGGAAAACAACTGCGTATATCAAAGAAGGACATATATTCACCATATACCAATTAACCACGGCAATAAATGAGAGTGCGATCAACCTGCAATGCGCCGAATTCAGTCCCAATCTTTTTCTGTTCAGAATCAACATTAAAGGTAATAGTGCAGCAAAACAATGAATAACAAACAGCACAAGCCTTTGATCCGGCATATAAACATAATAAACAATATACCAGACAAATAGGACAATAACCGAGGCTACAGAACCTAACCATTGAGTTTTATCATTGCTCCTTATAATTTCGTTGAGCGCTTCTTTAGTATTAAATTCAACTGTTTGCATGTGCACTTGCTTAATTGTTAGATACAGGAACAGTTACCTTAAATACAGATCCTTTATTTTCTTCAGATTCCAACTCAATAGTTCCGCCAATTTTCGAAAGGACTTCTTTTACAATAAATAGGCCAAGCCCTGATCCGGTAGAATCTGTGGTGGCCCTATAAAACATTTGATAAATTTTCTCTTGCTCTTCTTTAGGAATTCCCCTGCCATTATCTGCTATCTCAAATACAATATTATTTGAATCCTCTTGCAGTTTGAATTTTACAAAGGAATCCTTGGCCTCCTTGCGGCTATATTTCACAGCATTCGATGCCAGATTTTTAATGATGGTTTTGATTCTTTTTCTGTCGGCGTAACCTATATCTGAACCTGCAATGTTGATTTGAAAATCAATAGGAACCTTAGCCAAAAATTTAAGGTCATCGAAAATTTCCTGCACCATTACCCGGATATTAAATGATTCGGATTTTAGCTCAATTGTAGCATTGTCGGCAAAGTCGAGCATATCATATATGGTTTG
>CANETR010000224.1 GCA_947441325.1 Saprospiraceae bacterium | reverse complement strand
TAAATTTATTATCTACTTGCTTTCCTCGTCTATTTATCAGGCCGATATTGACAAAGCTAAAGAATATCCAGAGGTAAGAGATTTTCTCAACAAACCGCTCAATACCGACAAAATGGAGTCGGTTTGCAAAGAACTCATGAGTTTATAAGAAACAGATTATACGCTGTGCTACAAATCTACAGTTGTTAGAATCTTAAAACTTAAATAAAGCACACTACATTATGTTTGACAAATTGTTTCCTTTTCATTTTGTGCTCGACAGGGCTTTCAGAATTGTGCAAAAAGGGAGCAGTTTGTCAAAAATTGTATCCGATACTGAGGTATTCGATCAGTTATTTAGCTTTAAATCGCCTGTTCTAAGTATAGAAAATACTTTCGAATCTGTACTTTCCCGTCAGCAACAATTATTTATTATAGAAATAAAGGGTAAAAATTTTATCCTGAAGGGGCAATTTGTCTATCAATCCTCACAAGATTTGCTCTTCTTTTGTGGGAACCCCTGGCTAAATGCCGATACCAGTATTAGAGCATTGAATCTCAATATTGGGGACTTTGCAGTGCAAAGCGCTGTAATTGAAAATACTCAGTTTTTAAATATCTTATTTGATGAGCTCAGGTCGAAAATTGAACTGAGTGAAGATTTTGAAAATCAACGTAAGTTTTTCGAAAGGCTTTTCGATGAAATACCAGTTGATATGTCGATAATCGACTTAGATAAGCGTTTCAAATACCTCAATAAAAGAGCAGTAAAAGACGACAAGCTCAGAAAATGGATGGTTGGAAAAACCAATTCCGACTATTTTATTTTAAAAAATATAGATAAGGAAATCGGTTTTAGACGAGAGGTTTTTCTTCAACAGGCAATCGATTCCGATAGTTTGGTAAGTTTTGAAGATGTACACCACAAAGGCACGGAAAAAGAGGTTATTATGCTACGTTCTGTTTCTCCATTTACCGCTCATAATGGTGCGAAATACCTCTTGGCTTACGGACAGAACATCACTGAATTGAAAAGAAATGCTAAATTGGTTCAGCAGAAAAATATCGAATTAGAGAAATTAAATTTGGAACTAAATAATATTATTTATTCCATTACACACGATTTCAGATCACCAATTCTTGCCGTAAAAGCATTGGTAGAGCTTCTGAAAAAAAGTGTTATGCTTAATCAACGTTTCGAAGGCTTTTTGGATATGATCACAGATTCAATAGATAAGCTCGATGATCAAATTATTGATATCTACCATTTTGTTAAAAATGTGAATTCCGAAAATCGATTTACTATTATTAATTTAGAAGAAATCGTGAACGAAATTTTTAACATGGTGAAGCATTCAGTGCCTTATCCAATAGAATTAAGAATTGATATTGAAGAAAAAGTAGTTTTTTATTCCGATGCCTACAGGCTAAAAATTTTACTAAACAACCTCATTTCGAATGCTGTAAAATATAGCAGCAATAGAGACAATAATGCCTTTGTTGAATTTATTGCAAGAGTTGATAAAAATGAAGCTGTTTTTTACATTAAAGATAATGGTGAAGGTATTCCTGACCAACTAAAAGAGAAAGTGTTTGACATTTATTTTAGGGCTAATAAGAGTACCTCAGGTACTGGTCTTGGACTTTTTATCTGCTCCGAAGTTGTAAGAAAATTGAATGGGAATATTGAATTGGAATCAACTGTTGGTAAGGGTTCAACATTTAAGGTAAGCATACCTAATCGGAGATAGTTAATTATTTCAACAATACATTATGATTGACAAGCTATTTCCTTTTCATTTTGTGCTCGACAGGGCATTTAAAGTTGTACAGAAAGGGAGTAGTCTGTCAAAAATTTTAGCTGATTCCGAGAACTTTGACGAGCTTTTTACTTTTAAAACACCCTCATTTGGTTTTCAAAAGAGCTTCGATGGAATCCATTCCCGCCCCGGACAAATATTTATCATAGAAAGCAAGGGGCAGGACCTTTTGTTACAAGGTCAATTTGTATGCAATGCAAATCAGGACTTGCTGTTTTTTTGTGGAAATCCATGGGTGAAGCAGGAAGCAACGCTCGAAGCATTCAACCCTGAAATTAGTGACGCTGCTGTCCAGAGTACCTTTGTAGAAAATGCTAATTTTTTAAAGTCTTCAATCGAAGAAATTAATGAGAGGGTAGTTTTAAATGAGGTTTATGAAGAGCAAAATTTTTTTTTTGAGCTGCTATTCGATGAAATTCCTGTCGATATGGCCATCTTCGATATGGAACGTAGATTCAATTATTTGAACAAAACGGCCATCAAAGACGATGTGCTTAGAAGATGGATGATTGGGAAAACCAATACCGATTATTTTGCTTTTAAAAACTTTGATAAAGAGATAGGATATGGCCGCGAAGCAGTCATACAATCTGCCATAGATAGCAATAAAACTGTTTGGTTCGAAGATGTACACTTTAAAAATACAGAGAGAGAAGTCGTTATGTTACGATCTGTCTCTCCGTTCATAATGCATGATGGTACAAAATATTTATTGGGTTATGGTCTTGATATCAGCGAAATAAAGAAGAATGTTAAGCTGTTAGAACAAAAAAATTCAGTACTAGAAAAACTTAATAAGGAACTGAACAATATCATTTATGCTATTACACACGACTTCAGATCTCCCATTCTTGCTGTAAAAGGGTTGGTCGAACTTTTGAAGATAAGCGCTGATTTGAATCCACGTCTCAAGGGGGGCTTAGATTTTATTTCAGCTTCTATCAAAAAGCTCGATGATCAGATTGTCGATACATATCACTTTGTTAAAAATGCTAAGATTGCCCTAAAGTTTTCGCCTGTAAACCTTAAAGAACTTATATTCGAAATTTTTGCCTTGGTTGAACATGTAGTGCCTTATCAGGTAAAATTAATTCTGGATATTGAGGAAAAAGCTATCTTTATTACAGACACTTATCGCTTGAAAATTATTTTGAATAATCTTATTTCAAATGCGGTGAAATATAGCAGCAACCGGAATGACAATGCCTTTGTGGAGATTTGGGCACGAGTGGATGAGCAGTCTTGTAATTTCTATGTCAAAGATAATGGAGAAGGTATTCCCGATCATCTTAAAGATAAAGTATTTGAAATTTATTTCAGAGCAAATAATAAAACATCAGGTGCAGGCCTTGGTCTTTTTATCAGCAACGAAGCAGTCAGAAAGTTGAAAGGAACTATAGAATTGGAAACAGAGCTTGGACAGGGTTCAACTTTTAGTGTCAATTTGCCAAATTCTAAATTAGTTGACTAGCCTAGGATAATATAACCGTCAAATTTGTGTTTTGAAAACAAGATAAACAACGTTTTAAAAATCTAACACAGCGAAATGGTTAAAAATCCAAAGGATTTTGAACGACCCCATTCGGGGTCAGATATTGGTAACAGACAGCTTGATGACTGTGCCCCGACCCCGTTAGGTGGTCGTACACATCATTGCCGAAACATTCGAGATTGAATTGATTTTAAACACGGATTTAATCGACAATGCAGATTCACACGGATTTTGCAAAGCAAAATACTGGTATTTTACATCGTAAAAAACAAACAGATTGTCAAACTCGAAATCCGCCTTCCGTGAGGAAATAATCGGTATCGAAGATCTGTCCCTCGATAGCTTCCTCGAAAGCTTTCGGGAGGGGCCGTATTTCTACCGTCAAATCTGTGTTTAAAAAAATAAAAATGGACTGGATTTGTAGAAACCACGCTCGGATTTGAAAAGATTTACACCCATAAAAAAGCCATTTCGAAAACTTCGAAATGGCTTTTCAGATAATATTAATTTCTATTATCCATTCAGGCTATCAGCACTCCAACCATACACTGCCGGGTTTTTACCACCCATCGGTCTAATATATGTAGACAACTGTCCGCGATGATGAATAATGTCGAATAAGAAAAACCACATCATGTTGGCTCTCGGAATAGTCAATATCGAACGACCTTCAACCAGTAGCTCCACCGGCGTAGTATTGAAACTGTTCTCATCGTAGTTTTCGAGCATTTGCTGCGTTTTTTCCCAGTGTTCGTTTAACTTTTGAGCTGCTTCAGCCGAACTACTGAAAGGCATTGTCAGACATTCATCACATTTGCCCGAGCTTAGAATCACCGAAAAGTCGTACACATGCGCAACAATATGCTCTGCAATTTCATAGGCCGAACGGCTTACTTCATGCGGTTTGTAGCTGAGCTGCTCTGTAGGAAGGGCAGCAATAATGTCATGTGTAGCTTTCAATTCATTGGCTAGGCAGGCTTTAAAAAAGGCTAAATTGGACATAAGATTTTGTTTATAAGTTTAGTAATTATGGTAAAGTTATAAATTATTTTTATAGGTTTCATTTGTCTCATTAGCAATTTTAAGTTTAATGTATGATTTAATTTGGAATTGTTGGGTATTGTTTTTTATTGTAAAATGGATTTAATCTTCTTAAATTTAGTACTATCTTTGCAGCGCTAAATCAAAACCCTTGAATGTTTAAGTTGTTAGATAAATATCTTTCAACTTTTCACTTTTCACTTTCAACTATATGATAAATAATATCTCGGCTGACAAATTGGCGCAATCATTGAAACGCTTACAAGAAGCTATTGGAAATAGAATATTGGTGATTGACGGTGCCATGGGAACCATGCTCCAACGTTACAAATTAGGCGAAAAAGAATATCGCGGAACTCGTTTTGCCGATTTTCACCGCGACCTCAAAGGCAATAATGACCTGCTCTGTATCACACAGCCTCAATATGTGGAAGAGGTGCACAAAATGTACCTCGAAGCCGGTGCTGATATTATCGAAACCAATTCCTTCAATGCCACTTCCATCTCGCAGGAAGATTATGATATGGCATT
>CANETR010000223.1 GCA_947441325.1 Saprospiraceae bacterium | reverse complement strand
TTTCAATAATTCCGTCAAGGCAAATTAGATAAACTTAAAAAATTAGATGTATTTAATGTAAAAAATGAGATGAATGCTAAAATAATTAAAACAAATTCTGTTTTTTTGTATTTCGAATAAAAAAATGGAAAAATTTAATTTAATTAAATATGGACTACTCATCGCTCAATGATCAGGAAATAAAGGCTTTACTAATGCAATATGATTCTGAAATGAGAAAACTTTCATTTCAAATGCAGGTAATTCAAACAACAATACAAAAATTACACGAATCCCTTAATACCTCAACAACTGAAAATCAAATCATATCAGCAACTGGCAATAAATTTGAAATTCAAGATGAAGAGCTTGCTACACCGAAAATAATTGCAGGTGTAGAATATCCAAAGAAAAGATCTGCCAAAATAGATTTATCTGATAATAATACAGTCGAAACAAAAGAACGCAAAAAACCAGGTCCTAAACCTAAAAATAGTGTAGAAGTCCCCAATGAAGAAAAAGTTGGGAAAAAACGTGGCCCTAAGCCCAAGCTAAAGGCAGACACAGAAATAGTTAAGGAGCGCAAAAAACCAGGACCAAAACCTAAGTCCCAATCATTTGAGTTATCTGTAACAACAAAAGAACGAAGAAAACCCGGTCCAAAGCCTAAGGCAAAAGATAACAGTGTACTGGCAAATAAAGCATCGAAAAAGCGTGGAAGGAAGTCAAAATCTAATACGAATACCAATGTTGAACAGTTAAATTCGACTAAGGATAAAAAGAAATTGAGGTCTGACAGCAATTCCAAAAGGAAATACACGAAAGAGAATCCATGGCCTGAATTTGTATTGAGTACGCTTTCAAAATATAGCCACTTAATGAACAGCGCACAATTGTATGAACTTGCAGATGAAGAAAATACCTTAAAGAATTATGCATTAGATGTGAAAGAAGTGCGCTCAATGATTTCAAGAGCATTGCATCAGTTGTCAAACAACAAAAGAGCAATTGTGAAATTTGATATCAAAGGAAGTAAAAGTTATAACTATGGTTTGACAGACTGGATGAATGAAAATGGCGAAATTAACGAACAGTATTTGCCTTAATACTTCAATCTTAAGTAAGGAAGCCCAAAAATCTGTGTTGTGATTTTTGGGATTTTTTTTTGTTGAAAATAGTAGTTTGCTTATCTTGGGCATGTTTTAAAATAAAAGAAATGGGCAAAAAGAAACCGCAACAAAAAAATATCCCTAAGCAGGACTTAGCAAAACCAGCTAAAGTAAATAATCAGCCTAAGGTTGAATTACAAAAAAAAGGGCTTTCATTATGGATTTTATTAACAATTGCAGCTGCTATTTTGGCAATAACCTACTTCGCATATCAGCCTGCGCTCGATAATGATTTTGTCGATTGGGACGATAATGTATATGTAGTCGAAAATCCACTAGTTAGAAATAAACAGGTACCAACTTCTCAGATTTTCAAAGAAGTAGTTTCTTTGAATTATCACCCGCTAACAATGCTCAGTATGCGTTGGAACGCAAATGAATGCAAAGATTGCGTTTATGGAATTTCAGCAAAACCATTCATAAGTTGGAATCTCTATTTACATTTATTAAATACGCTCTTGGTTTTCTTTTTGGCTTTCAGGCTCAGTAAGGAAAATCTTTTTACGGCAATTTTCAGTGCGGTAGTTTTCTCCTTACATCCAATGCATGTCGAATCTGTAGCCTGGGTATCGGAAAGAAAAGATGTGCTATATGTCTTTTTCTTTTTATTGGGTTTGCTCTCCTATGATAAATTTCTGCAAGACCGCTATAGCTCGAGTCAAAAAACGGATGTAAAATGGCTCTTTTTAGCTTTGATTGCCTTTGTGCTTTCCTGTCTTTCGAAGGCGATGGCTGTGGTTTTTCCATTGCTTATGATTCTGATGGATATGTATCGCAATCCCGAGATGAACGGAGTAAAAGCATTGAAACAATCATTTAGCACGAAGAAAATTTTGGAATATGTTCCGTTTTTTGGAATTGCTTTATTCTTCGGACTGATGGCAATGAGCGTTCAGAGTGGGGATAATTTTGGAGGCTTTTTTGCTAAAACAGGTATAGAAAAAGCGGTCAATGAATTCGATACATTTAGCCTTCTACAGCGCTTTCAATTTGCTGCATATGGATTTTGTATGTACATCATTAAGTTTTTTGCACCTACAGGCTTATGTACTTTTCATCCTTATCCCACACAGGCAGAATATGACAGTTCACCTGTTTATTGGGGATTTTTCGTGCTTGCATTGGCAATTGGCGCATTGACAGTGCTTTCTCTCAGAAAAACTAAACTGTTTGTACTTGGTATTGGATTTTATTTATTTACAGTAGTGCTTGTGTTGCAGTTTGTTTCTGTTGGTGTAGTGATTATGGCAGACAGGTACAGTTATTTACCATATATTGGCCTTGCATTTATGTTGGCGATGAGTGTTGAGACTTATATTCCCAAAAACATCAGGTCAGTATTTTATGGAATTGCTGGAATAGCAGCCGTTTTTTGGTTCATTCAAACAAAGACTCAGGTCGATAGCTGGCAGGATTCAGAAACGCTTTGGGCCAGGGTTATTTCTATTTATCCCGGTCAGGAGCAACCGCATAGTATTCGCGGAAATTATTATGGGAAAATGGCCAGTCGAGCAGCTGAAAAGAATGACATTAAGACCCAAAATATGTACATGGCTAAGGCAGAAGCAGATTTTAAAAGAGCCATTGAACTAAAATCAACAAGAGCCGATGTGTATGAAGGAATGGGCAATATTCATGGGATGCGCAATGAGCATGCAAAAGCCATAGAAATGTATAATCAGGCGATAAAATTCAATGATAAAAAAGCTACGGTTTATATCAATAGGGGTATTGCGTATAGCTTGAGCGGGAATCAGCAAAGTTCGCTGAAAGATATGGAAAAAGCTGCCGAATTAGATCCCAAACCTATGCATTTGCTTTACAGGGGAATGGCACGCAAAACTGCTGGAAATATTGCAGCGGCCAAAGCAGATTTTGAAGCTGTATTGAAAATGGATCCGGGTAACAAAGCCGCAATGGAACAATTAAACGCTATAAAATAACATCTAATCCAACGAATTTCTTTCAATTTCGTTTTAATTGATAACATTCATCCACAATGCATTTTGAAAACAATTACAAGGTTGCATCTCTGTTTATTGTTTTTATTTATAACAGCAATATTAGCTTCTGCTCAGAAACAAGACAGTCTGACGCAGCTGTATTCTAATTGGAATCCAAAAAAAATTAAGGCATTTACATTTGAGCGGGATACTGTTGTCATTGACAGCCTGATTCCAGTTTCCGGAACTTTAGTTCTTTATAAAAATGGCAAATTGATTGGCGCAGATTGTTATGCATTAGATAGGAACTCAATCATTTTTAGTAAAGATTGTTTTTCGCCAGGCGATTCGATTTTGCTAAGTTACAGGACGCTTGGCCTCGATCTCAAAACCCCAAAATTTAACAAAAACAGGAGGCTGATAGGAGAGGAGACCAATCTTGGGGAAGATTTTGTAATTGGACAGGGATATACCTACAACCCTTTTGCTCAAAATCAGGATTTTAACGACTTTAAAGGACTCGACTACAGCGGCAGTTTTTCGCGAGGCATTTCTGTAGGAAACCGGCAGGATTTGATTCTTAATTCTGGATTCAACCTTCAGGTTGGCGGCAAGATAGGCGATGTGGAGGTGAGCGGAGCTATTTCCGATAATAATATTCCCCTGCAGCCCGAAGGTAATACCCAACAACTGCAGGATTTTGACAGGATATTTCTACAGTTTAAGTTGCGAAAGTCTTTTTTGACTGCCGGCGACTATGACCTGAAAAAGCCGGAAGGATCGTATTTCTTAAATTATTATCGACGACTTCAAGGTGCACAAGTTGGCACGGCTTTCAAAGTTGGGGCTGGAGAAATGAGTACCGATGCCTCTTTTGCCATTTCGAGAGGAACCTTTACCAGAAATAGTTTTGATGGGCAGGAAGGCAATCAGGGGCCTTACCGACTGAAAGGCGCCAACGGCGAAACCTTTATCATAGTTATTGCAGGGACAGAAAAGGTTTTTATGGACGCTGAGCTGCTGAAAAGAGGAGCCGATTTCGATTATGTTATCGACTACAATCTTGGGGAAATAATTTTCACTAACAAAAGACTAATTACCAAAGATAAACGCATACAGGTCGAGTTCAGTTATTCCGATTTGGATTATCTAAGAACCATAAATACCTTTAATATTGGATTCAAAGAGGGTAGGCAAACATATAGAATTAACTGGTATTCGGAGCAGGATGCCAAAAATCAGCCTGCTACACAGTTTGAGCTCACAGATTCAGCCAGGGCAGTTTTGCGCAGGGTGGGCAATGATATTGATAATGCGGTTATTTGGGGCGCTTCGCTGCCTGATGAAAATAATCTCGTAAGCGGCCTTGTAAAATATACAATGGTCGATACTTTGGGTAATGGAATACCCTATGATTCGGTTTTTGTTTACAGTGCTTTATCAGATACAACTTTATACACGGTGAGATTTTCACAAATAGCAAGTGGAGGGAATTATATCAAATTGAATAATGCAGTAAATGGAACTGTTTTTGCCTGGATTTCGCCCGATCCTATCACTGGGATGCCAAGAGGAACACATGAGCCGCTTATTCTGCTAGCAACGCCCAAAAAGCGTCAAATGTTGAATGTAGGTGCCGATTACAAATTGGGTAAAAACGGACTTATTCAGGCCGATGTGGCCATTAGTAACAAAGACCAAAACACTTTTTCCAGGGTTGGGAACGATGAAAATCAAGGGATAGCAGCTCGTTTGAGCATGCAGCAAAGGATAAAACTGAGGGAGCATATTGTA
>CANETR010000222.1 GCA_947441325.1 Saprospiraceae bacterium | reverse complement strand
TAGACTGCCTTCCTCCATTTGGCCTTCCAAAAAACGATAATCACCTGTTTCAGTTAAAAAAGTTCCAGTGACTTTATGGCTTTGTTGCTTAAATAGACCAATTGCCTTATATTCATTCTCAGTGCCGGGACTAAAAGTAACTTCCCATTTGCCATTTACATCGGCCAAAGCTGTTTTTTCAGCCGCTGCAAAACGGTCATTTCGGCCATGTTGAGCAAAAAATGGAATCTCATAATCCTTTTTTTCCGGATTTATCCAATAACCTTCCAAGTTATTATCTTTAATAACTGCCTCAATGTAGGTACTGAAAACAGGAAGATGAATGCTTACCTTAGAACCATTGTAAACTATGTCTTTAACTACAATTTTTTCTTCAGCATTTTGAATAATCAAATCAGCATTCTTTGTTATCTGAAAGTTGAATGGGAGCTCGATGTCCTCTTTAATTTTTAAGACAGCCCTCCAAGTTCCCTCTTTAAGTTTCATGCTATTGTTTTCATTTTGAGCAAAGCTTAAGATTGCCATTCCTTGTATAATAAGCATTATTGCTAAAATTTTTCTCATGATTAGCCTTTAACAATTTGACTAAAATAGGTATTGGCACCGACCTGTATTTTTATATAATAAAAATCAGGCTCTAAGTCTTTTAACATGGGTATTTCAAGCGATTTTACATCAAAAGGCCCAGCAATTAAACTGGAACTGTAAACTACTTGACCAACTTTATTGAAAAGACTGTAGTTTATAATTTCGGCTGTTTCTGATTCAACCATTATTTTGTATTGATTATCAATCAAATTTGCACTGGAATACATGTCACCCTTCAGTGTTATAGCCATGCCAGCTTCCATGAGGTATAAATAAGCTCTGAAAAAGTCTGGTATTCCAAAGCCAAGTGAACTATCTGGTTGCATAGATTGGTTACCTGATGCTTCAATAGCATCTTTTATTTCCCAATTTGTTTTATCGGGAAAAGCAGACCAAAGCGTTGTAACCATACCAGCCATAATAGGAGAGGAGAAGGAAGTTCCGTCGGTTGTTGTCACTGCATAACCTTTCATGCCGGCAACTACTGCTCTGCTGCCTTGAGCTGAAACATTAGGTTTAATTCTGCCGTCAGGAGTAGGACCATAAGAACTGAAAGATGCTCTGGAGCCATTTGATTTAACCGCACCAACCGATATGACATTTATACCATCAGCAGGAGTTCCAATATACTTCCAGCTGCCATCACCTTCATTTCCAGCTGAGTTTACCACTAGCATACCTTTCTCTACAGCAATATCTGCTCCGCGAGAACAAATGCCTGTTTTACCGTTCAAGTCCTCGTATCTATAGTTCATCGATTCGTCATTGAAGGAAGTATATCCCAAAGAGGAATTAATCACATCTACACCAAGACTGTCGGCACATTCGGCTGCAGCTACCCAATTAAATTCTTCGATTTTAAATTCTGATCCAACATCTTCGGTCTTGAAAAGATAATAGGAAGCACCTGGAGCAGTTCCCATAACCAGATAGGGCAAATTGGCAGCCATACAGGAAAGCACCTGCGTACCATGTGAACTTGCTTCGTAAACAAATTCATCGCCTTCAACAAAATCACGAGTGCCTAAAATGCTATTATTAGCATATAATGAATCGAAAGCCGGCATACGGTAAACGTTGCTGAATCCGCCATCGAAAATTGCCACTCTTTTTCCACTACCATCATGACCCATACTTTGCAGTACATGTCCGCTCAGCATAGCAATCTGATTCAGTGTCGAACCATAGTAATTATCGCTTTCTTTGTACTTTTCATATGGAAAATGTTCCTGCAATTTAGCTTCCTTTGGCGTTCTGTGTACACCCAAAGCTGCAATATCCAGTACAAAGGGTAGTTCTTTTAATTTTTTAATTAAAGTAGTGTCAGTAACATGTACAGAAACAGCATTGAGCCATTTTGAACGATGGATAACTTTTACCCCAGTTTCTTCTATTTGCTTGATATATTGCGGATTTACAGGAAGATCTCTTTCATCTATGCTGATATTTTGAACGTATCTTCTTTCTATTGCACGAACAGAAAGGAAATCCTGAGGATGCAAGACACTGTAAGGACTGTTATTTTTGTCACTCAAACTCAACATGTAAACATTGTGTTTTATTTGAGCGTATGTATTTGTTGCCAAAATTGTCAACAAAATAATTTGTATTAATTTCATTTTTGTAATCGGTAATTTAACGATTTGTCTCTATCAGTTGCATGTTCAAAATAAATCCTTTCTCTGCTTTGAGGGCCCAGGGTGTATTGATACATGTTGCAATATTTCCGCCACATTGCGTATCAAGAATAGAATCTTGTCGGCTTATTAAACCAATGTTTTTGGCATATTTTTCAAGAGAATAGCGGCGTTCTATGTTATTAATTTTTTCTACTCTTTGAATAGTTAATACAGAATCGTAATTGATGCCGGCAATAAACTCGGGTTCATCAAGGGATAAAACCTTGAAATTTCCCCAATCTTTATACATGTCAATAGTGCCACCAGGAATGCTTATGGTTGTATCTTTACGGATATAAACAAGTCCATCCCATTCTTTACCTTTGAAAAGGGGGAATGAAATTGACACAAAACGCTGATTATCTTCGATTCTGTAGGCAAAATTACCCAGTAATTGCGCTGCCCAAACCTGGCGGAATTCCCAAGCTGTGCTGCTATCATTCAGGATATAACGTTCAATACGGCGATAGGGCTTACCCTGATTATCGGTTTCTGTTTCTCCAACTAGTTCCTTGAGTAAATAATTAAAAGTATCGACACGACTTTCAAAATCGTTATACAAAACATACTTTACGTTGTAAATAGCATAAGTTCCACTATCAATTGGAAAATAGGAAGTATCTGATTGTGGAAATTCATAAACATCTCTTTTGCAGGATTCGAGTAAGGAAAGAGAAAATATACCCGCAATAATTATCAAAAAGATTTTTTTATACATGAAAATTTGGAAGATTGATGTACTTATTGGCTATTCATTCAATGACATTATAAAAATACAGATTTTTTCTTGATTCCTTTGCTAATTCTGTTTTAAATATAGCGTGCTAAGTTTAAAAAATTCTAATTTTGGGAAAATTCTAAAACAAAGCAAAGTGGCATTATTAAAAACTATATCAGGAACAAGAGGGACAATAGGTGGAAATCCGGGTGAAAACTTAACAGCACAAGACATTGTAGAAAGTACGGCAGCTTATGCCTATTGGCTAAAAAAGCAAAAAAACAACCCAGTCGTTGTCATTGGCAGAGATGCCAGAATTTCAGGTGAACTAGTCAGTCAAATCGTTATAAGTACCCTTCAAATGATGGGTGTAAATGTTATTGATCTTGGTCTTTCTACTACACCTACGGTTGAAATTGCAGTAATGATGGAATCGGCGGCAGGAGGTATTATTGTCACAGCAAGTCATAATCCAAAACAATGGAATGCCCTTAAGTTTGTGAATCATCGCGGAGAATTTATTTCAGCTGCAGATGGGCAGGAAATTTTAAATCTCATAGAAACCAAAGAGGTTGAATATGCGGGTGTTGATGAATTAGGCATCAATCAAAAAAAACTTGGATATATTCAAAAGCATATCGATTTGATATTTGAAGTTGACTATGTGCAAAAAAACATTGTGCGTGAAAAACATTTTAAAATAGTTATCGACTGTATTAATTCTACCGGAGCTATTTCAATGATTCCATTACTGGAACAATTGGGCTGCGAGGTGATTGCCATTAATGATAGCGTAAACGGTAAATTTGCGCACAATCCCGAGCCGCTGCCTGAGAACTTAACAGAACTATCTGCTGCAGTTGTTGCTCATAAAGCACATTTGGGCATTGCAGTCGATCCCGATGTTGACCGCTTGGCTTTGGTATGCGAGGATGGTGAACTTTTTGGTGAAGAATATACCTTGGTCGCTGTAGCTGATTATATTTTAATGAAAAATGCCGGCGGAAATACTGTTTCCAATCTATCTTCCACCCAAGCACTAAGAGTGGTTACCGAAAAACATGGCGGACAATACAGCGCCTCGGCAGTAGGAGAGGTGAATGTAGTACAAATGATGAAAGATACGGACGCAATTATCGGTGGCGAAGGCAATGGCGGTATCATTTATCCGGCATTGCATTATGGTCGCGACGCCATGGTTGGCATCGCACTATTTCTGTCATTTCTTGCAGAGTCTGGCAAATCAGTTTCAGCCTTAAGATCGCAGTATCCAAATTATATTATAATAAAAGATAAAATTCAGTTGACTGCTGACATTAACGTCCCTGAACTTTTGGATAATCTCAAAGAAAAATACCATCGCTATCCCCAAAACACAATTGATGGTTTAAAAATCTTTGTTGATGAAAACTGGATACATCTTAGAAGTTCAAATACAGAACCAATTATACGCATTTACACTGAAAGTGAATCGCAGGTGACTGCCGAGAATCTTGCCAAGAAAATCAAACTCGATATCAGCGATATTTTAAAAGGATTAGATTAAAATATAATATCATGAAAAGAATCTATCTGGACAATGCTGCAACTACGCCAATTTCGGAGGAGGTATTTGAAGCGATGTTGCCTTTTTTGAAAGAACAATATGGTAACCCGTCATCAACACATGCTGAGGGCAGAACTGCCAGAGCAGCTGTTGAAAAAAGCAGGAGAAATATTGCCAGATTGATTGCTGCAAGTCCGGCGGAAATCTTTTTTACCTCTGGAGGCACAGAGGCCAATAATACTGCATTGAAAGGTGCTGTAAGAGACCTTGGGGTGAAAAGAATTATTAGCAGTTCAATAGAACACGCCTGTGTTAAAAATTCGATCGCAGCTTTGCTAAGAGATGAGGGAATCCAATTGGATTA
>CANETR010000221.1 GCA_947441325.1 Saprospiraceae bacterium | reverse complement strand
TTGGATGCTTTACACTAAAACTGATGTTTACATTTTTAGGAACTGAAACTACTGACAGTACTTCCCAGTTGCTACCTTCAAGTACGTTGCCGGTCAATGACTTTTCAGTCGAGATAATTTCTTCAGTAAGTACTTCAGATTTTTTGCACTGAACAAAAAGTAAAGAAGCTGTGATTGCAAATGCGAGGATGAATAACTTTTTCATGGCGTTGATATTTTTAAGATTTTTAAATTCGTTTTCGATTATTTGATGATACAAAGGTAGGCCGCTGTGAACCCCAATTCAATGACCGAAAAACAAGGGCGGAATGACCTGCGTCAGTTTTTGATGTTTTTTTTAATATTTTGATTAAAAAAGCAGTTAAATAGGCTATCTGAGATTAAAACAGCTTGATTTCTTAGGTATAAAATCATAACTTTGTATAAGCGTTATAAGAAAAAGTGAATCTATCACAACATCCCCTCAAATCCCCTTTTGATATGCTTACTAAAGACATCTTACTTTTTTTCTTTTATTTTTTGCTCTCAACACTATTTACCTGGTGGTTTGTGGTGCTTTCCCCAGATTATTCAGGCCCAGAGCTAATGATCCTCTCCACCTCTATAGCAGGTGGGAAATGGATGATACAGATTTTAGGTGCATTTTTATTCATGAAGGAGAAGGCAGTCGTTTTTGTAAAAAATATTGGCTTTGTCTGTTTTGTAGGTTCTTGTATTCTCCTTCCATTCGTTATTTCAGCACTAACAGGATTTAATAATGGGTCAATTTTCTTTTTTATTTCCTTGGTGCTTTCTGTCATTACAATGATTATATTGTATCGAGCTGCGGTTTTAAAATCACAGGTTTCGATTGGTTGGTGGTATTTTTGGTTATTTTGTCTGGCAGTTGCCATAAGTTTGCAGCTTACAGTAGTTTTTAAGTTAATACAGATCTAAAAGAATTTTTCAAAAATCCCTTAGAATAAGCCATAGCAATGAATAGTTTAGGTAATCTTTTTAAAGTTCAGATTTTTGGTGAATCTCATGGTCCGCTCGTTGGTATTATCATCGATGGCTGTCCAGCGGGGCTCGAAATAAAAACGGAAGATTTTTTGGATGATCTGGAGCGCAGAAAGGGTGGTATCCAGAAAGGTAGCACACCCCGCCAGGAAGAGGATTTACCTTTGATTCAGAGCGGAGTATTTAATCACTACAGCACAGGCTTCCCTATCAGCATATTATTTGAGAATAAAAATATCCGTAGCGCCGACTACGATAAACAACGCAGTATTCCTCGTCCGGGCCATGCCGATTGGGTGGCACACCAAAAATTTGGTGGATTTGAGGATTATAGAGGTGGCGGACACTTTAGTGCAAGGTTAACTACCGGAATAGTCGCAGCAGGCGTAATTGCCAAAAAATTACTATCAGAGATCAAGATTGTTGCTAAAATAATTGAGGTGGGCGGAGAAACTGACCTTGACAAAGGCCTGCAAAAAGCTATCGAGGCAAATGATTCTGTCGGTGCAGTAGTTGAATGCAGGATCGACGGACTTCCTGCCGGTTTGGGTGAGCCTTATTTTTACTCCCTTGAATCTATGTTATCACAAATTCTATTTTCGATACCTGCAGTCAGAGGTATAGAATTCGGAACCGGATTTGCCGCTGCCCGAATGTTCGGATCGGAACACAATGACCGTATTTTGGATAAAGATGGCCATACCGAAACAAATCATGCCGGTGGAATTGTAGGTGGAATCAGCAATGGGAATCAATTGATTTTCCGGATGGCATTCAAGCCCACATCTTCTACCCCAAAGGAGCAGGAAAGTCTGAATTGGGAAAGCGGAGAACTGGAAAAATTCAACATCAAAGGCCGTCACGATTTATGTGTTGCCTTGCGCGCACCAGTTATAGTTGAAGCCGCCACGGCTATAGTGCTGGCCGATGCAATGCTTATGGCTCAAAAATTAAAAAAAGTGCTTATTCCTTGATTTAAATTTATTAAAACATAACATTATAAATTGTTAAAATTAAAATATTTTATAATTTCGCACAAGACTTTTAATAAGGTCACTCCCTAACTATGAAATTTCCCGAAATTACTGAGAATGAGCAACAAAGATTAGATGCTCTAAAAGAGTATTCAATATTGGACACTCTTCCGGAAAAAGAGTTTGATGAAATAACTGCACTTGCGTCTTACATCTGTAAAACACCAATCTCCCTCATCAGTCTCATCGATGATAAACGCCAGTGGTTTAAATCAAAACAAGGACTTAGTGTTAACGAAACTGCGAAGGAAATAGCTTTTTGTGCACATGCAATCAATAAACCGGACGAAGTTTTTATTATACCCGATTCTAGAAAAGACGAACGTTTTCACGATAATCCATTGGTAACAGCTGATCCCTCAGTGATATTTTATGCTGGAGTACCCCTCAAATCAGAAAACGGATTGCCGCTTGGCACTTTATGTATTATTGACAACATTCCAAGAGAATTAGAAAAAGAACAGATTGAAGCTTTGCAATTTTTAGCCAATCAGGTAAGTCGTCTTTTGGATAAAAGAAAACAGGAGTTGAAACTTCAAATGCTTGTTCAGGAATTGGAAAATAAAAATACAAGCCTCAATAATTTTGTAAGAATTGCCGCACATGATCTCAAATCTCCGCTGCATTGTATAAGCATGCTTTCTGACTTGGTGATGAAAGAGAATAGCTGCAGGCTTAATCCAGAAGGGTTCGACCTGATGATCCAAATAAAAAATTCATCTACCGAACTTTCTAATCTTATTGATGGCATTTTAAAATATAGTATGGATGCCTCTATCATTTCAAAAGAAAGAAAATCCATCAATTTAAGTGAGCTATTACAGACCGTTAGAGCTATAGTAGATCCAAATAATTCTGCTAAAATTAATCTTCTTTTTTCCGATTCAGCAATGATTTTTTCCAATCAAACGGCCTTGGAACAGATTCTGATCAATATACTGACAAATAGTATCAAATATAACGATAAAGAAACTACAGTGATTGATATCGAATACCGTGTTGATGCAGAAAATGTTATGTTGAGTATTTGCGACAATGGACCCGGAGTAAAGGAAGACGACAGAGATCGTATTTTCGAAATTTTCCAAACAGCTTCAATAGCTGATAAATTTGGTAGAAAAGGCTCTGGCATTGGGCTTGCAACTGTAAAGTCACTCGTGGCAATTCTTGATGGAAAAGTTGAAGTGTTCCCCTGTTCAAAAGAAGGACTGAAAACAGTCATTCACCTCAAGAAATAAGGAATTAAAAACTTCGGCAGCGTCTCAGATTTTAGTATTTTTGCTCTGAAATTAAACAAATTCCTTCTTACAGCTCCGATTACGATCGGATATACGCTTCAATTAGTTTATGGTAAATTTTCAGGACAGTAAAATCGCTTTCGAACATAAAAGCGATAAAAGGCTCAAAAAAATGGCCTGGCTTTTTGGCATGATGAGCCGTCCATGGTTGGTTAACCTTGGCAGTAGTCTTACCTTACTGGGATTGAAAATAGGACTGCCAATTAAGGGAATTATAAAAAACACCATCTTTGAACAGTTCTGTGGAGGCACAAGTTTGGAGGAAAGCCTCAAGACAGTGAAGGAATTATCGGCACTTGGTGTAGAAACAGTGCTTGATTATGGTGCCGAAGCCAAGGAATCGGAAGCAGATTTTGACCATACGATGTCTCAATTTCTCAAAGTCATTGATTTTGCAGCTGAAACAAAATCGGTCGAAATTGTTCCCATAAAGGTAACCGGTATGGCTCGTTTCGATATTCTCGAAAAGCTTAGTTCCGGAAAAGTTTTGGATGCCGCAGAACAAAAGTCCTGGGATAACACCCTGGCCCGTTTCGATAAATTGTGCCGCATTGCCAAAGAAAAAAATACAGCGTTATTTGTCGATGCCGAAGAAAGTTGGATACAGGATGCTATAGATCAGGCAACAGACCTAATGATGGAACGCTATAATAGCGACAAGGTAGTAGTTTACAATACTTTTCAAATGTATCGACACGACAGGCTCGACTTTCTTAAAAAATCACATGAAAGGGCACTTGAAAAAGGTTACCTGCTTGGCGCTAAACTGGTTAGAGGTGCTTATATGGAAAAAGAACGTGAGCGTGCCCTAAAAATGGGCTACCCTTCACCCATACAACCCGATAAAGCATCAACCGACAGCGACTATGATTTTGCTGTTGCATTCTGTGTACAGCATCACAAGACCATCGCTTCTTGCCTGGCCTCTCATAATCAGCATAGTACAGAATTGCAGATTGAACTGATGGAAAAGATGAGCCTTCAGCAAAATAACCCGCACTTGAGTTTCTGCCAATTGTACGGCATGAGCGACAACCTAACATTTAACCTTTCTAAAGCAGGCTACAGAGTAGGCAAGTATGTGCCATTTGGACCAATAAATGATGTTGTGCCCTATCTAATACGCCGTGCTCGCGAAAATTCTTCCGTAAACGGAGAGGTTGGTCGTGAATTGAAAATGATAAGAGAGGAACTGAAGCGTAGAAAAGGCTAAGCCTTATCATTCAAAAACAGCCCGCAATCAATGAAAAAACCTTTATTCTGTTTTTTCTACCTCTTTATTTTTTCCGGCATTTTTGCTCAGGAAAAGGAATTGGAAATAATGGCACCTTTCATAATTGAAGGTATTTGGACCGGAAAACTCACACAGGTTTCAGGCGGCATAGCCCGGGAATATGCATATGAAATTACAATAAGTCTCAAAGACAGCCTCATTTCTGGTATGGGAACTATCAAAACAGGGACAAGTTATGCGAACTTTGATATAAAGGGCAAACTCATAGGCAGCAAAGTGGATTTGGAAGATATAAAAATCAGCAATGAAAACATACCCAACCGCTCGGCT
>CANETR010000220.1 GCA_947441325.1 Saprospiraceae bacterium | reverse complement strand
TATTAGTTTACATTTTTTAAATAATTACAACTTTAATCTTACTGCAAAGCCTTTATCCTATACAGCTAGTTTATTGACATTTCATACATTTTTAAAAACAAACTAACAAACAAAGCCCCTCTGTAATCACAGAAGGGCTTTGTTGTATATATTTTTATAACTTCTTAATCGAAAAGCAGGTCGCTGTCCTTTTTGCCGGCAACTATCTCGCGCATACGCTTCAGGCAAAGTGATTTTCTTTTTCGAACTACCCTTTCATCGCTGTAATTCATCTCTTCAACAACGGCATCGTTGGAGTAATTGTGAATAAAGATAAGCGTAAGCAGGGTTTTGCAGGGCTCTCCTATTTCATTGAGCAGTTTTTTTACCAGGTCGCGCTGATAATCGTTTTGGTATTCATCGAGAATATTGGTATCGACCTTTTCGTTGATTTGGGCACTAAAAGCTGCATCATCAATATCGACATGTTTGTTGTGCTTATCGCGAAATTTTTCCCTGAAAAGGTTTTTGCCGATGGAATACAGATAAGTTTTTACTGAGCTTGTAAGTTCAACAAGTTTAGCGTCTTTAACATTGAAATAAAAAATGGTAAATGCCTTTTGAAAAATTTCTATAGCATCTTCTTCATCGGCCTGATAAAATTGATTGGCCCAACCTATAAAAGGCTTACGGTTTTCATCATAAAGTTTCTTCAGGGTTTTGGGGTCGCCTTTTTTTATCAATTCTAAAAGGGATGTTGCCTGATTTATATTTTTTTCAATGGCCATTTGAGCTTGTTTTACATTTATTTAGACTTTAACAAATTGAAGAACTGCCTAAATAATCGCATTTGATTCCTATTTCAATAACATACAAAATTGAGAAAATACCTTTAAAACTAATTAAATTTAGACGTAATTTTCTTCAATCGGTCGAAAAAAAAATTTATTTTGAATAAGTTAAGTTAATTTCGTGTGTATTTTAGCTGTTTTTATACAATTGTGCACAAAATTTTTTCAAACAAAATCAAACTTATGAACTTTAAGTTTTCTCAGTTAGCTCTTGTGCTAATAGTCTTTATCCTATCGATTTCCTGTAAAAGCACAGGCAATAATGCCAAGCTAAAGGGCGATGGGAACAAAAAGAATACTGTTTCGGCCGATTCGAGCAAACCCAATCCGCTGAATAAATTACAAAACCTTAACTCTAATGTCAAAACAGAAGAAGTAGCCGAGGGGAAAAGTGGCTTTGATGCTGAGTTGCCCTTCGATGCTAATGTTCGCACAGGTACGCTGTCCAATGGTATGCGTTATTACATTCGTAAGAATGCAAAACCTGAAAATCGCGTAGAACTTCGTCTGGCACTGAACGCAGGCTCTATGCAGGAGGAGGACAGCCAACAGGGATTGGCGCACTTTGTGGAGCATATGTGTTTCAATGGTACCAAAAACTTCGAAAAAAATGCTTTGGTTAACTTTCTCGAACTTACCGGTGTTCGTTTCGGAGCCGACCTCAATGCCTATACTTCATTCGATGAAACTGTTTATATGCTTCAGCTTCCAACCGACAAAGAGGGTTTGGTTGACAAAGGGCTTACTGTAATGCAGGATTGGGCAGGAGCCGTAACATTTGCCAATGAAGAAATTGACAAAGAACGTGGTGTAATTTTGTCAGAATGGCGTACGCGCCTTGGCGCCGATGAGCGTATGCGTCAGGTTTACTGGCCAAAAATTTTCTACCAGACAAGATATGCAAACCGTTTACCAATTGGTACAACTGAGGTCATTACCAAAGCGCCTTATGAGCGCCTCACTACTTTTTATAAAGATTGGTATCGTCCCAATCTGATGGCCTTGGTCGTTGTTGGAGATATCAATGTGGATGAAATTGAGAAAAAAGTGAAGGAGCGTTTTGAAGCGCTTAAAAATCCAGAAAATCCAAAAGAAAAAATCACCTTTGAGGTGCCCGGCCACAAAGAAACCTTCGTTGGTGTTGCAACCGATCCTGAGGCTACACGCGTTTCTTTGCAGGTTATTCACAAGCACGATCCGATAAAAATCAAAACAATAGACGATTATCGCAATTATATGATGGGCAATATCTTCAGCCGTATGATTGGTGATCGCTACGATGAAATTGCTCAGAAATCGGATGCGCCATTTTCCTATGCAGGTGCAGGTTATGGCAGTTATGTACGCAGTAAAGATGGTTATTTCATTCAGGCTGGTCCAAAAGAAAATAGCATCGAACAGTGTATCCGTGCAGTGATGACCGAGCAGTTGCGTGTTAAAAAACATGGTTTTACTGAATCGGAATTCGAAAGAGCAAAAATTGCCGTTTTGCGCAATTATGAACAGGCTTTCAAAGAAGCCGACAAGCAGACCTCGGGCGGACTGTCCATGGAATATGTAGCACACTTCCTCGAACAGCAGCCAGTGATGGGTGTTGAAAAAGAACTTCAATTGGCAAAGGAACTTATTCCTACCATTAAACTGACAGAGGTGAATCAACTCGCCGAGAAATGGATAACCAAAGAAAACCGCTCGGTGGTATTAACTGCTC
The DNA here is from genome assembly GCA_947441325.1 of Saprospiraceae bacterium. GTDB lineage: Bacteria > Bacteroidota > Bacteroidia > Chitinophagales > Saprospiraceae > Saprospira. The sequence continues at coordinate 2,358 of CANETR010000220.1, read as the reverse complement.
CGGCAAAGGAAGGACTTAAAATTCCAACAGAGGAATACATCGTTCAAATCCTTGATGAGGTTGAAAAACAAGAAGTTGAGCCTTACAAAGATAAGTTTTTGGATATGCCTCTTATGGCCGAAGAACCCATGAGTGGTTCGGTTTCTGCAACTAAAAACATTGCCGACAATGGCCTGAATGTAACCGAAATGACCCTTTCGAACGGTATAAAAGTAATTTTGAAGCCGACCGATTTTCAAAATGATCAGATTTTGCTTTCGGCTTTTAGCCCGGGCGGACACTCCATCTACGATGACAAAGATTTTCTCTCTGCTGCCAATGCCGATGAGATTGTAAGCAGAGGCGGCGTGGGCGAATTCGACAAAATTGCTTTGGATAAAAAATTGACTGGTAAAACTGTCAGACTGTCGCCATACATAGGCGAACTTTGGGAGGGTTTTGACGGTTCATCCTCAAAAGAAGATTTCGAAACCATGTTGCAATTGGTTCATTTGTACGCAACCAAACCACGCAAAGAAAAAGATGCTTTCGACGCCTTCAAAAATGAAATGACAGAAGAAATGCGCAATGCGCTTTCGAGCCCACAAGGATTTTTCAGCAATGAATTCCAAAAAGTAGTTTCAGGAAATCACCTGCGTCGCAGAGCAATACTTTCTGAAAAAGAAATTGAATCCATCAGCCTTGACCGTGCTTACGAAGTGTATAAAGAGCGTTTTGCAGATTGCAGCGATTTTACATTTGTATTGGTTGGCAATGTTGATCCCGAAAAATCAAAACCGCTTATTGAAAAATATCTGGGCAGCCTTCCGGCTAAAAACAGAAAAGAAAATTGGAAAGATGTTGGCGTTTATGCTCCCAAAACTGCTCAAAATGTGCCACTTGTAAAGGGTTTAGCTCCGCAGAGCAATGTAATCATTGCCTTTCCAAAAGATGAGGAATGGACACGCGATAAGGCCCTGCATGTAGATGCAATGGTAGGTGTGCTCAATATTATGGTGCGTGAACACCTTCGCGAAGACAAAGGTGGTGTTTATTCACCTTTTGTAGGCGGAGGATTGAGCCGCGATCCTCATGGTAGCAGTCAGGTAATTGTTTTCTTCCAGTGCGCGCCCGAAGATGTTGAAAAACTGGTTCAGGCTGTGAAGGATGAAGTCAAGTCGCTGCAAACCAAAGGTCCAAGCGAAGACAATATGGCAAAGGTGAAAGAAACGCGCCGTCGTACTTATGAAACAAATATCAAGCGTAACAATTTCTGGGTACAGGTATTGAATGATAGCTATCAGCACGGCGAAAGTCCACTGAAGGTTTTCGAAACTGAAAAAAGAATCGAGGCTTTGAAATTGTCCGATGTTCAAAATGCCGCTAAAAGCATCATTGATCTCGACAAGGCTGTTATTGTAACGGTTAAACCAGAAAAAACTACAAGCGATAAACCATAGTTTTTATCTTGTTTTTTAAAATAATGAAAGCGTCGGGTGAACATACCTGACGCTTTTTTCATTAACTTTACATTACAAATATAACTGAATATGAAAATAGACAAAGACTATATTGAGAGCCTGCGTGAGGACTACAGCAATGGCATTTTGGAGGAGCATAATGTGCTTCCCGATCCGATGAAACAGTTCGAAAAATGGTTCTCTGAAGCAATTGCAGCACAATGTATGGAACCCAATGCCATGACTTTGGCAACGGCAACGCCAAAGGGTATCCCATCTGCCCGTACGGTTTTGCTTAAAGGTCTTGACGACAGGGGCTTCTTGTTTTACACCAATTACGAGAGTAAAAAAGGTCTGGAAATTAAGGAAAATAATCATGTATCGCTGCTCTTTTTCTGGCCGGAACTTGCCAGACAGGTTAGGGTTGACGGTATGGCCGAAAAAATTTCTAAAACAGAATCGCAGGAATATTTCAATAAACGTCCGCATGGCAGCAAATTGGGCGCAATGACCTCAAATCAAAGTCGCATCATTGAAAACCGCGATGTTATCGAAAATAAATACCTTGAACTCGAAGCGGCGCATGCTGGAAAAGATCTTATAGAGGTTCCCGACTTTTGGGGAGGATTTTTGGTGTCTCCTTACAGAATTGAATTTTGGCAGGGCCGCAGCAACCGCCTGCACGACCGTCTGCAATTCACCCTGCAGCATTTAAATCCTAGAGAATGGCGAATGGACAGATTGGCGCCCTAATATTTTTTTTGCTATTACACTAAAAACTATTTTTTGCCAAGGGCTTAAGTCAAAGAAATTTTAAATAATTGATACCTTATTTATCTCTTTTCAGTAATTGGTTTATTACCTCTTTAAGGTATCCTATTTCTTCTTTATATTGATGTATTATTTTGTCAAAAAGCTC
>CANETR010000219.1 GCA_947441325.1 Saprospiraceae bacterium | reverse complement strand
TTCTGCATTGGGTTTTCCAACTGGAAAGTCAAATCCGTCAGAATTGAATAGGGCATTTTTATCGAAAAGTAGTTTGTATTTCTCTGTAATGTCAATGCTTTTGACGTGCTCCTCCTTCAAGGAATTTGGTTGTGCAGCGCAGGACTTGTAAAGTATAATGATACCGAAAAATAAAAACAGTCGCATCAAAAACATTATTATTCAAGGTTTTTAGGATAATGGATTAAGTAAAGTTAATCAAAACTCAGTGATTTGCTAAATTTTTTCAAGCTTTGCCATAAAATTATCTTAGAACATGCAAAATAAGGATCTCTTAAAATACCTGTCTGAAAAAACCGGGGAACAGCTCAAATGGGCGGATCGGCCTAGACAGGGTTTATTTTTTACCACACAAGATTTCTTTCTGCTGCCTTTTGCCATGTTTGGTTGTGGTTTTGGCTATTTTTTTACCCTCATGCCGCAAATGATTAAAGCTCCTGATTATATAAGTTATTTTGGGGCAACGATCATTATCATTTCTCTCTATTTCTCTATCTTTCGATTTTTTGTCGATTCACAGTTTAGAGCCAATACTTTTTACGCTTTGTCAGATAACAATGCCTATATAGTCAGGGGTTCAAAAATAAAAATAATGGAACTTAAGAATAATCGAAAAGTGAGTTGTGATGCAGCTACAGATGGTACTGGCAGCATTTGGTTCTTGAAACAGACAACCTTGCAATTGTTTTTAGGCAACTCCCTGAACGGTTTGCCATTTATTCAGCATCCACAAGCTTTTCTTTATATAAGGGACGTTAATAAAGTTTTTAAAGCTTATTTTGAAAAATCAAAGTAATGATAATCAATTATTTAAAAAAATATTAATATTTTTTTGCTAATTATGGAACTAAAATAAAACCAAGATAGTTTTGATTTAATCGAACATTATTCCATTTTAATGGTTGAATTTAATAGTAGTTTTTTCAAGGACATAATTTTTATCATCATGTATTGCAACATATCAACCCAAAGACAAATGCATTGTACAACTCCAACATGTACATCGTCAGCATTTGCCTGCAATACAATGTCCAATTGTTCGTGTTGCTGGCGCAATCTTTCGTCAAAACATCGTAAAGGCTAAATTCCTCCTGCAAAGTTGTAGTCGGATTAGGCTACAAACAGAAATACAGGAATTTGCAATCATCTTTTTATCTATTTCCGATCTATTTCATTTTGTTGCCTTTGCCTCTATCAAAGCGAAGTGCTGCTACGTCTATTTGCTAAAGCTTGCATAATTCGAAAAAACTTTTTTGACAAATTGACCTGCAAATTGACAAATTGGCGCTAAGAATCTTTAGGCAGACCTACTTTTTGGCAGCAAACAAAAAATTTACAAAAAAATCTTTTCAGTATTTATCGGCATTGCCTTATTTTTTTTACACCAAAACTCAAAAATGGTGCATCTTTTGAATAATAATGCATTAAGTGTAAAAGGCAATCAATAATTGCGATAAAATTTAAAAATACTGTTTTAAAATATCGCAAAAGTCTTTTAATTAAAAATATTATTTCATCATTAAAAACCTAAAGTTATGAAGACGACAGCTTTGAAAGAAAAAGGTTTGATGGAAACCCTTCTCTATATTGAGAAAGAAACCATTTTAGCTCAACAAACAAAAATTGGAACAGAGCAAATTCCCCATTGGAAAAGCGATGAAGGAGTTTGTGGCAATGTCCGCACCAAAAGTCATGCCCTTGGATTAAGTTGCAAAGAGGTTTCGGGACATCAGCGACCATATTGAGTAAATTAGTTTTAACAGACATAAAAAAAACGCTGCTTAAGTATTAAACTCAAGCAGCGTTTCTTATTTATCTATATTATTGCTTATTATGCCATTGCAGGTTGTTGGCCAAGCTCTTTCAGCTTGCGCAGATGTGATATTAAAGCAGCTCTGAGTGTTTTGTATTCATGATATGGAATTTTAAATTCCTTAGCAGTATTCTTTACAATCTCAGAGATTTTTGGATAGTGTACGTGTGAAATATTTGGAAACAAATGATGCTCTATTTGATAGTTCAATCCACCAATAAACCATGACATAAATTTACTCTTTTTGGCAAAGTTTGCTGTTGTGTGCATTTGATGTACCGCCCAGTTGTTTTCAATATTTCCTTCCTCATCAGGCAGGGGATAATTGGTATCTTCCACTACATGCGCCAATTGAAAGGTCACAGAAAATATAAAGCCTGCAACCATTTGCATGATTACATAACCTACAATCACTTGCCACCAGCTTATTCCAAGAATGAAAATGGGTAATATGAACAAAGTGAAGATGTAGATTGCTTTAAATACGAATAGTTTGGTAACTTCAGTTGTATTTTTCGAACCAACCATTTTGGTCATGCCATTTTTATTGTATCGAAACAAGGATGTAAAATCGCTCCAAAGTAACCAACTGAGGGTTAGTAGAGAATAGATTGGTAAGGCATAGATGTGTTGAAAACGGTGTATCTTTAACCATTTTCCTGTTGGTTCAAGTCTTAAGATCGATTTGTGTGAAATGTCCTCATCCATGCCAGGTATATTGGTGTAGGTGTGGTGAAGCACATTGTGCTGTACCTTCCAATTGAAGGAGTTTCCACCCAATAGTTCCATGGAAAAACCCATCATTTTATTGACATATTTATTGGAGGAGTAGGAGCCATGTATGGCATCGTGCATTACACTCATGCCTATACCTACCATTCCTATGCCCATAATGACGTAGCCAATCCAGTTTGCCCAGAAAGGTAAAAAATTAATAAGAATAAGAACAAAAGGCACTATGTACAAGGTCAGCATTGCAGCTGTTTTCCAGTACAATCGGCTGTCGCCAAATTTTGATATACCTTTTGATTTAAAATAATCGTTTACTCTCTCCTTGAGTACATTCACAAAATCTTTCTGATTTTGTAAGTTAAATTTAGCTAAAGCCATAATCAGGATTAAAAGACAAATATTAGGTGTTTCGAACTAGTGTGTATAAAGCGGCATAAAGATAAGACCCTATTCGACTTTATTCTATTTGACTAATGAATATCTTCCTGCTTTGGTTCAGAAATTTTAGTTAATTAAAAGTGAATATATCTTGGAATTAGTAAATTGAAGACATTTTTAGTCTATTTAAATGAACTAAACCCTTGTAATTTACCATTTAAAGCTTTTCTCTAAAAAAGAAAAAAGCGGCACTCTAAAAGAATGCCGCTGCTATATTAAATCAAAAGGAATTGATTATTTTTTTACCCATTTTAGGCTAGTATTACCTTTTTCGGTTTGTAGCGTGATAAAGTAAACACCTGAAGGCAGTTCGCTAGTATTGAGTTCAATCAAACCAAAAGATCTGTTGATTTCTTCAGACTTAACTATTTTGCCATCGATTGAAAACATTTGAACATTGACAGAGATACCTGTAAGCAGATTCGACTCGATATAAAGAATGTTTTCGCCCGGATTAGGATATAAGGCTAGATCGCCCAGGCTACCAGAGATATAAATGCTAGATGGTTGATCTACTGTCTCGGTTTGAATAAAGCTACAGTTGTTAGCGTCTGTAATAGTTACGGTGTATTCGCCAGCGGCAACATTATTAAGGTCTTGCGTGTTGGCACCATTGCTCCAGTTGTAAGTGTAATTAGCTGTTCCACCACTTACAGTGATATTTACAGATCCGTCTGAACCTCCAAAAGTAGAAACGTCTGTAACGGTTGAGCTTACATTGAGCGCGCTAGGTTCAGTAACTACAAAAGAAGAAGAAGTGGCAACACAGCCATTTGCATCGGTTACTGTGCAGCTGTAAGTTCCTGCCTGAAGCAGACTCAAGCTTGGGTCTGTACTACCGTTTGACCAGTTATAAGTCAGAATGCCTGAACCGCCAGTTGCATTCAAAGCTACAGTTCCGTTTCCTGCACCAAAACAAAGAATGTTTGTAGAAACTGGGTTGAAACTGATGCCGGCAGCCGGTTGGGTTACACTTAGTTGTAAAGTACTTATACAGTTATTGGCATCTGTAACGCTAACAGTATAGTTACCAGCAGCAACGTTGTTTTGAGCATCAGTGTTGTTTCCGTTATTCCAGTTATAAGTATAGCCGGGAGTGCCACCGCTCACAGATACTGAAACAGCACCCGTGCTTTGACCAAAACAAAGGATATTTGTGGAAGAGCCACTAACAGTTACAGCCGTAGGCTGACTAATATTTACAGCTACAACATCGGTACATTGAGCATTGTCGGTTACAGTTACCGTATAAACACCAGCAGTCAAACCGCTAATTGAAGAAGTATTGGCATTGTTGCTCCAGTTGTATGAATAACCTGTTGTTACTGTACCTCCCGTGGCAGAAACTGAAGCAGTTCCAGTTGATGCACCATTACAGTTTATATTTGTTGAGCCAGAAATTGAGGCAGAAGGTGAGTTGGGATTATTTACAACAATTCCGCTTACAACACCCTGACAGCTGTTGGCATCTGTAATAGTAACATTGTAACTTCCAGCGGCTATGCTATTGATTGTTTGAGTGTTTCCACCATTGCTCCAGGCATAAGTGTAAGGCGCTGTTCCGTTTGTCGCAGTTACTGATGCTGTACCAGTTGCTCCCCCACAAATAGAGTTTGTAGTAAAAGGCGAGTTTGTATTGAGTATAACAACACTTGAACTTACAGAGGCTGAATTGCTTACAGAGCAACCAGCTGCATCTGTCACAGTCACCTGATAGCTTCCTGCGCCTAGATTGCTTAATGAAGCAGCTGTTGCACCATTATTCCATAAATAAGTAAAAGGAGAAGTGCCACCTGTAACATTATTGGCTACTGTTCCGCCTGCCGCACAGGTTTGATTGGTGCTATTTAAGGTTGTGCTTACATTCGGATTTACAGT
>CANETR010000218.1 GCA_947441325.1 Saprospiraceae bacterium | reverse complement strand
CTCCACCTTTGAAATTTTCATTTATCTGTATCATAATGCTATTAGTTCCCTGACCTTCGATGATTACAACACCTTCGGGTGCCGTCCAATAATAAGTACTGACACCTTCTATTTCATTTACGCCATATTTTAATGCCCCATTCATTACGAAATCGCATAATACTGTATCGCCAAAAATATAGGCATCAATACTATTGTCATCAGAAAGAGGATTTTTAGAATCGGCCGAAACCTGAGCAAATGAAGCGATCTGAATAAAGAACATCAAAATTGGAAGAGTGAGTAAAGTTTTCATGACTAGAAGTTTTAATTGAGTTTTTTGAGTACGTTTGTTAATTGAACGATACAAAAGTAGGCCTCAAATAAAACCTGATTCATGAGCAAGAACCGAAAAGAGGGTGAGTTGAAGCCGAAGAAAAGATGAGCGGCATCAGTTTTATTAAATTCCGAAAGAAAAAAAATAGATTTTAATATCAATAAACATTGATTATCATTTGTTTACAAAATTCATGCGCTCACCTTGCATACTCCTCGACAAAAGAATCTTTTTAAAAATTCGAAAACATCTTACTTTTTTCTGTCTCCCTTTAGCCAATTTTCCATAAGCTTGAGTAATTCGGGAGCAAAAGTCTCTTCCAATTCTCCGTATTCTCCAATTGTGCAGCTTTTACAGCGCTGAAAGAGATGATTTAATCCAGGAATTTCGGTACAGATAACATCTTTATTTCCAGCGGCTGCTAAGGTTTTTCTTATGGCCTCAAGGTTTGGACCTGCTGCTACCTGAACATCCATGCTGCCGTTTAGCGCCAAAACCGGACATTTAACTTTTTTTAGATAAGGTCTTGGGTCAATTTTTATGAAATAACGATACCAGGGCATCATGGAAGTATAACACTGCTGAAAAAGCGATTGGTCTGTCATCTCTAATGCTGCTCCCTGCTCTTTTGTCATTTTTTGCAAATGCCCTTTCATGATATCCGTCAGAGCGAGTACGGTGAGTTTGTTTTTTTTATCTGCAAGAATTTCGCGATAAAAAATTGAATTAAATTCCATTCCAGCCTTAATATACTCCTCCTCCATACCATTTTGTCTGATGATATCGGCCGATTGGCGAAGCATTAGTTCGTGCATGGGAACCCCGGGTGCAGCTAACAAAACTATTCCTGCCAGTTCTTTTTTCAAGACTGCTGCTGTCATAATTGCGATAAGCCCTCCCTCACTATGGCCCACAAGAAAAATTTTATTGGGATCGACTTCCGGATGTGTTTTTAAAAAGTTTACACTGCTTTTTACATCTGTTACAAAATCGGCAGTGGTCGCGGTTAGTGGATTGCCAGTGCTTGCTCCCACTCCCCTGTCGTCAACTCTTAATACAGCAAATCCATTGCGACTGAGGTGGTCGGCAATAACTAAAAAAGGCTTGTGCCCTGCAATGTTTTCATCCCTATCCTGTTGCCCGCTACCACTGATGAGGAGCACAGCAGGAAATTTTTTATTTTCTTCCTCGGGCAGTGTGAGCGAACCTCCGATGAAAGTTTTTGCTTTATTATTTTTATAGGCCACCTCCTCTGTTCTGTAAGGGAAGGGGGCTATCGGTTCCTGAGGAAATACCCTGGGTTTGTAGCTTGAATTCTTTTTTACTGTTATCGGATAATCAACCCTCATCTGCCTCCATATGCCTTTGGCTTCATCCGCGTTTTCTGTGTAGGTCACGCTGAACTCGGCATTTGCAACTTTAAGCATTGTCTTAAAACCCAAATCATCTGAAATAACTGTATCCATCTGCAAATCAAATTGCAGTTGATCGGGGCTGTCAAGCATTGCTTTCAATATCCCATCTTCTTCTTTAATATGGAAAATCAAACGCAATTTAGTTTTATCGACCGTCAAAACACCTTCCCAGCTGCCAATTGCTTTATTCTGCTGTGCCGAAAGGTTGATAACAAGAAATATCGCTGCTAAAAAGATGCAGAAAATAGCTTTGCTCATAGTAAAGATTATTGTACTTGAAATAAATGAAGCACATGAATAGAATCGAATGCAGCCAAAAGTATTATAAGGGATTTAAAGATATATTTTTAAAAGGACATTCTCATTATTCCGTCAGGAGCTTTAATTTGAACTTTAAAAAAATGCGAAAAAAGTATTGACTAAGTTCAAGTTTTGTATCTTTGGCAGCAATCTGATTATATTCAGTTCACAATAGTTTAATACCAAATATAACCAAACCTAAATTTTATGAAAAAGTACAGCCTGCTCTTTTTCTTTTCTATGCTTTTTTCTGTAGCATATTCACAAGATAAAACCCTCGTTGATGAGTCTATTCCATCCAAATACTATGGTGTTGACAAACAAATAGATAAAGGTTTTGAACCTGCTTCAAATTTCATTCAGAGTATTGTTTTTTACTCTTTTAAAGTGAAAGATCGTCGCGATTATTCAATAGTAGAAGCTTCCGACAAAACAAATTACTTTACCCCTGTTTCTCAGGATGAGTATTTCAAACATAAGGCTGCCGGTGGTGCCGGTTATATTGCCAAGGACAGCAGCTATCTGATCCAATTGAATGAAAAAGCTCTTGCCAAAGCAAAAAGTGACAAAAAGACTATTATTGAAGAGAAGAGAACAAAAAATGTACCTTCCGAGAAACCGGCTTTTCTGGTAACTACTCCTCTAAGTGACGGAACAGAATTCAAGATTTCATATCTCGATGACAAGTCCTGCTATGTGAGCTATATGAAAAGCGAAAATGGCAAAACTTACAGTGTAAAAGATGTCGTTGAATTCGGAAAAGAAGTAAAAATATTGGATGCTCCATTCAAAGTTGTTCCTGCAGCAGATGTAACCCTAAGCGAAAAAACACCTGTTCATGTTATGAAAACAGGCGCGGTTAGATTACCTTTTGTACTTATAGTACTAATTCTGGGCGCACTTTTCTGTACGCTTTATTTTAAATTTCCAAATATCCGTCATATGCGTCTTGCGTACGATACAGTTCGCGGGAAATATTATGACCCTACAGGTGCCAATGTTGAAAAAGATACAGACAATCCCGATACTATCCGCAACGAAGGCACTCAAGGGGAGGTTTCTCCATTTCAGGCATTGTCAGCTGCGCTTTCAGCAACTGTTGGTTTGGGTAACATTGCCGGTGTTGCTATTGCCATAACAATTGGTGGTCCCGGTGCTACTTTTTGGATGATCGTTGCTGGATTCTTAGGTATGGCTGCTAAATTCTCGGAGTGTACTTTAGGTGTAAAATACCGCGAGATTGCTCCGGATGGCACAGTGCATGGTGGCCCAATGTACTACCTCAAAAATGGTTTTGCAGAAAAAGGCCTCGCTCCGCTTGGTAAATTCCTCGCCATTTTCTTTGCCATCATGTGTGTAGGTGGTTCATTTGGTGGTGGAAACATGTTCCAGGTAAATCAGGCTGCTGCTCAGGTAAATGCTGTAATAGGCGCAAGCGGTGGAACTGCCAATTTTATCTTTGGTATTGTTACTGCTGTTTTAGTTGCCATCGTTATTATTGGCGGTATCAAAAGGATTGCAGTTGTTGCTGAGGCCATTGTACCTTTCATGGCTATTCTTTACATAGGCGCAGCATTGATTATCATTGGTGTTAATTACGCTGCCATTCCACAATCTTTGGGATTAATTTTCACCAAAGCATTCAGTCCGGACGCAGCTGTAGGCGGTTTTATAGGTGCCATGATTGCCGGTTTCCAACGTGCAGCCTTCTCTAACGAGGCAGGTGTAGGTTCTGCCGCAATTGCTCACTCGGCTGTACGTACCACACATGCTGCCAGCGAAGGTATTGTAGCCCTGCTCGAACCTTTTATCGATACCATCATTATTTGTACAATGTCGGCTATGGTAATCATCATAACAAATAATTACAGTAATGTAGATGGACTTGATGGTGTAGGCCTTACTTCAAAGGCTTTCTCTTCGGTAATTCCGGGATTTGAATATGTATTGACCCTTGCAGTAGTGCTTTTTGCCCTTTCAACAATGCTTTCATGGTCTTACTACGGTTTGCAGGCTTGGAAATTCCTTTTCGGCAAAAGCAAAACGATGGACCTTCTGTATAAATTCATTTTCTGTGTCTTTATAGTTATCGGCGCAACTGCGAGCTTAGGCTCTGTAGTTGGCTTCTCTGATGCAATGATTTTTGCAATGGTTTTCCCTAATGTTATTGGGGTTGTATTCCTTGCTCCTGTTATCAGCAAAGAAGTTGCCCGCTATGTAAATGATATTAAAACAGGTAAGATTAAGGCTGTTAAGAAATAGCTTTAATTTATAGTCATAAAAATAGGGGCTGTCCGCAATTTGGACAGCCCCTATTTTTTATTAAACACAATTTCAAAATTATGGCAGCTTTACAAATTTCATCCTTTTTTGTGTCGATTCAATGCTTACAATATAACAACCTGATGGAAGATTGGACAAATCACAAGCTGATTGTCCGTTTTCGAGTCGGCCAATTTTAACAAGACGTCCATTGATATCATTGATATAATATTCCTTATTTTCTTTACCCAGTTGAATATGCAGCAGATTGTTTGCAGGATTAGGGTAAAGTAGCAATTCCTCTTCTTCAATGAACCTTGTTGAGCTTGGGTCGTCCATGATATTTACACAGTAATCCTCCACCTCACCATAATTGAATGAGGAACAGGCGCTAGCAATATCCCCAGTTCCCCATTTCAAAGCTACTCGCATGCGGGTATTACCTGTAGCTACATTTGCAGGAATGCCAACAATACCTGTACTTGTGAATGTCTGTGTAGTGATGGGTCCGGCACTGTAAACTAGTTCAAGCGTGTCATTAAAATCTCCATCCTGGTTATAATCAATCCAAACTTTCCAGCGCCAGTTGGCAGTTGGCGCAGGTGCGGT
>CANETR010000217.1 GCA_947441325.1 Saprospiraceae bacterium | reverse complement strand
TACAAGTTCGTGATGAACTAACCAACGAATGGAAAAATCGTGGTGTAAAGGAAGGAAAAGAGTACTCCATTTTGACTGCAGAAATCAGCAAAGCTACTTTTGGTATTATACCGAGTGAATACAAAAATTTGAAAGGTTTAACTAAAACATCAGAAAACCTGAGAGACCACATGACCGATTTGGAATTAATATTTACCATGTTGGGCGAAGCTTCTACCACAGAAATAGCCAAAAACAAAAATGCACAAGGTTTCATAGAGAATCATAAAGCTGCCAAAGCAGGTGGAACTATAGCAGGAAATGCCAGAAAGGAATTAGAAAAAAAATCGGGTGCAAAAATTGTAACTAATCAAAATTTTAAAAATTTAGACAGTCCCAAAGAATTGAAAGATAATAATGATTTATGATGTGTCTAAAAGAAAATAGAGAAACCATAGACATCCGTGAAGATTATCTTATAAAAAAGATGATCTGTTTAACATTTTTTTGCAAGACAAAACCACTGGTAATAATATTTTGTGGGCTACAGATTCTTATGTAACAATGGGTTAAAGTTCAGTTGTGACAGACAGTTTTCGTCTCCGAAATCGCCAACTTCTTGAACCCGCAAACCGTTATATGATATTTTAAAAAATTACGCTTTGAAAACAAAATTAACTTGACAATAAAATAATTAAACTAAAATAAAGTTGTACTTTAGTGAAACTTGTCGTAAATTTGTAAAGTGGAAAATAGAATTAAGGTAAGAACAGTAATAACCTATAAAAGTTACTTCGAAGACTTCTTTGTAAAACAAAAAAGCAAAGTTCAAGATAAAATAATCTGGACATTAGATTTAATAGAAGAGTTACCAAGAGTCCCTGAAACGTATTTGAAGCATCTTGAAAACACGGATGGACTTTACGAGATAAGAGTGAAACTAGGAAGTGATATCTATAGAATATTTTGCTTTTTTGATGAAGGGAAACTTGTTCTTTTAGCAAATGGGTTTCAAAAGAAGTCTCAAAAAACACCGAAACAAGAAATCGAAAAAGCACTAAAAATTAAAGAAGAATATGAAAACGAAAAATAACACAGCGACATTAGACCAGTTCAAGGATAAACACTACGGAAAAGTTGGAACAAAAAAACGTGACACTTTAGAAGAAGGTTATGAAAACTTTAAAATTGGAGCATTATTACATGAGGCACGCCTTGAAAAAGGAATGACTCAAGAGCAACTTGCCGAAAAAGTTGGTATGACAAAATCATATATTTCGAAAATTGAAAATAATATTAAAGAGGTTAGACTTTCGACTTTGAAAAAAATTATCGAATTAGGACTTGGGGGAAACCTTGAATTGTCCATAAAACTATAACCCAAGAAAAAACATTATAACAGCTAGGCTCGCAGAGCCCAGAATGACCTGGTCCCACAGACGAGATACCCGCCAACATATAATGGTGTTATCGACAGTAATTCAGAAAAATATACAGAGAGGACTTCGGTCCTCTTTTTTATTAAAGCCTATCAGCCAGTTAACCCTCCTACAGAAAATATCTGAATATTAAATATGTCCCGGTTGAAAACAGGATGATGCATTATAAATTCATTCTAAATACTTAAAGTTATTTTTTTGTTGCTTAGATTATTTAAATTACATTTGCTTTTATAGCTTAAATATAAAACCCTCCAAAAAAAATTGTGTCATATGAATACCATAAAATTTTCAATCTTTTTCTTCTTATTAACGATTAGCTTGCCCGGATTCACTCAGGAAAGAGTAAATAGACCTAAATTAAAATTTGATTCAATTTCAGATACCTTGACAAAGGCAACAGGATGGGCATATAATGAAACTTTAGGAGAGTGGATTGACTTTGAAAATGTAATATCGAATGACAAAAAATATAAAGAAGAGTATGCTTCATTTGATATATCAATGAGATCTCAAACAAAACAAAATTTTAATTTTATAAATTTTAAACAACTGACATTCAAAGGGTTAAAATACTATATTTTGACAATCAATCAATATAGTGGCAAATATACATATCCTGAGGTATATATTGATTGGAATCACTTTGAGCATACTGTGGGATTTATATTTACAGAAAACGAATTCCAGAAATTAAACAAAATTGATAGCATAACGGAATTAAAAACTAAAATTAAAATCTCTGTTGGATCAAAATATGAGCAGTACAATGAAACACTTTTTCTTGATTTGATTCAAACAGCTCTTAATACAGAAACAACAGAATATGCCTCTACTTACCTTTTCCCAGTGATGAAATCAAAAGAAGGCATGATTAGATTTTATCTTCCAGATGATTTTAGTAAATACAACAGCTACAACTTCGATAGTGCCTATTTTGAAGTAGATCCCAAGAGTTTTTCCAAGATAATTTTGAAATAGCCATATATTTTAAGATTTTTACCGGCTAGAACCTGTTTGATATTTAGAGCTTAAGGGCCAAAAGAAATATCAATTTATACTGTTTTCACTGTATCTTTGCAGTCAAGACAAAACAGACTAACCTTGATTCTTTGGATATTTATATCGGCTGCTGCAATTCAGCTTTTTTATTGGGCGATCATCTTCGGCCGATTGGCATTTTACAGAGAAAAAAAAGGGCGGGATAACACTGTTCAAATTCCCGTATCAGTTATCATCTGCGCAAGAAATGAGGCAGTAAATCTGAGTAAAAATCTTCCTTTTATGGTACAACAGCAATACAAGGAATTTGAAGTTATTGTTGCCGACGATGCTTCCTCTGACCGAACAGCTGAAATAGTTTCAGCCCTGCAATTATCTCATCCAAAGCTGGCCTACATAAAGCTGGAAAACAAAAAAAGCCTTGGCAAAAGAGCAATACTTACAAGTGCTGTAAATAGGGCTAAATATGATTGGCTGCTACTCACCGATGCCGACTGTCGACCCATTGGTGAAAATTGGATTGGCTCAATAACCCAAAAAACAAGCAATCCATCGATTGAAATAGTACTTGGCTACGGACCTTATTTATCAGAGAAAGGATTTTTAAACAGTTGGATTAGATTTGAAACGATACTAACTGCTACACAGTATTTTTCTGCTGCAATTTGGGGAATTCCATATATGGGCGTTGGGCGAAATCTCTTAATTAAGAAGTCGCTTTGGCTGAAAAATTTAGCCGCATTGGAGAAAAATGCAGACCTGATTTCGGGAGATGATGATCTGATGGTAAATGCCGCTGCCAATAAAAAGAATACTGCTATCTGCCTCGATGAAGAAAGTTTTAGCTATTCTGAACCAAAACAAACATTAAAAGCATTAATAACACAGAAAAGTAGGCATTACAGTGCTGGAACCCGTTACAAAAACATTCATAAAATATGGCTAACTGCTTTCAGTTTCAGTACAATCCTTTTTTGGATTAGCTTTTTTTGTCTTCTTTGTTATTATCCAATCCCGCTGATAATGGTTTTTCTTGCAAGAATGCTGTTTTTTTTAAGTGTTAACATCAAAATATTGCATACCTTTAGGGAGAAAATTCCAGTCCACAAACTTTTAATTTTTGATGTTATCCTGGCATTTTACTATATAATTTTCACATCGACGCTTATCATAAAGAATCGCAATAAATGGAGTTGAATAATTTTTCCGATAGAGCCTCAGAGGATTATGAATTAGTACAGACTGCCCTGAAAAACAGCAGTCAGGCTGCATATTCCACGCTAATGGAGCGCTACAGGGATTCTATTTTTCATACTATGCTCAAAATGGTGAGAAATAATGAAGATGCAGAAGATCTTACCATCGAAGCCTTTGGAAAAGCCTTTCAAAAATTGCCTACTTATTCACCCAGTTATGCATTCAGTACCTGGCTTTTCAAAATAGCCACCAATAATTGCATTGATTTTATCAGGAAACAGCGCATGAAAATCACTTCTATCGATGAACCTGTAAAGGAAGACAGCGATGAAAATTTTGGCCGTTTACTCAAAGCAAATTCCTTGAATCCAGAGGAAAGCTATATGCTGGAACAGCGCAGCCATCAATTGCGCAATATGATGGACAAATTGAAAGGTGGCTACCGCCAAATGATTGAGATGCGATATTTCGATGAGATGTCCTATCAGGAAATTTCCGAGAAAATGAATTTACCAATAGGAACAGTAAAGGCACAACTCTTTAGAGCAAAAGAATTGCTAACTGAAATATTCAAATCGAGCGAAGAAAAATTTTAAGGCTATTGGCCTACATGCCTTTCAGAATGATAAGAAGATCTGACAAGGGGGCCACTCTCCACATAATCAAATCCCATTTTCAGACCAATTTCGCGGTATTCGGCAAATAAATCGGGGTGAATATACTCAGCCACTTCGATGTGCATTTTTGTTGGCTGGAGATATTGACCAAGTGTAAGCACATCGCAGCCATGTTCCACTAAATGACCCATTGCTTCGATGACATCTTCTTTCATTTCACCCAGGCCGAGCATAATACCTGTTTTGGTTCTTTTGCCGTACTCCTTGGTTCTTTTTATCTGTTCGAGGCTGCGCTCGTATTTGGCCTGTGGGCGAACTAGCCTGTAAAGCCTTTTTACCGTTTCCATATTGTGAGAAACAACTTCCTGCCCACCCGATATCATCAGCTCTAAGGCCTCCCAATTTGCTTTCACATCCGGAATCAAAGTTTCTATTGTTGTTTCGGGACAAGACTCTTTTACAAGTTTTACCGTCTGATACCAAATTGAAGCCCCTCTGTCTTTAAGTTCATCGCGATTTACCGAAGTGATAACAGCATGTTTTACGCCCATAAGTCTCACTGCTTCGGCTACGCGGCGAGGCTCATCTACGTCATATTCAGTTGGACGGCCCGTTGCTACGGCACAAAAGGAACAGGAACGGGTGCAAACATTACCTAAAATCATAAAGGTTGCAG
>CANETR010000216.1 GCA_947441325.1 Saprospiraceae bacterium | reverse complement strand
TTGACACAGATGTTTTGAATGGCTTCTACTCTGGAAAGTGATTCCTCTAAGCTAGCATTGGTATTTCTCAACTGAAAAGTTTCAGAAATGGAGAAAGGATAGCCCAAATAGCTAATTTCCTCGAAATTTGAAGCATCCTCTGCCCCCCGTTGATTGGCAACAATGGCAAGAAGCTTAGATTTTGTTTCTGAAAGCTGAAGGCCCTTTAGTACTTCGGCACTATCCCGAAGTTGAGGAATAGTTTTAGGAGATACAAAACTGCCAAAGTCGATCGTATCAAAACCTATTTTGAGTAGTTTATTGATGTAGGCCGTTTTGATTTCGGTTGGAACAAAATCGTGTAGGCCCTGCATGGCATCTCTGGGACATTCTATTATTTTTATCATTCTTCAACTAAAGCAGTTCTCTTTGGAATTAGTTTATTTTGGAAGCAAATATATGAACAATATCGCTATTTTATGAGTTGTTTCTGTAACTTTACAGCCAATTAAAAAATGAAATTTATCTTATGAATCGGAAAAGTTTGCTGATGTTGGGAGGTTTTTTACTATTCCTTATCGGATTTATCGGAATTGTAGTGAATATGGTTGGCCTTCGTTTTGCTCTTACAGATTGGATGTATTTCCTAGTTGGTCCCACAATAGGTTTTTCTATCAAAATATTGATGGTGCTATGTGGAGTTGTATTGGTTGTATTGGCTAATGGCAATGACGAAGATCGTTTCGACGAATATTTCGATGGCAATGCTTTTAAATAGGCATTTAGACTAAAACTTGTTTTTCCACATCATCGATTCAACCGGATAAATGGTTTTTTCGTTGTATTTGGCATTTGACTTTCTGTTGTAATAGTTCTCGATTTCTCCCGAAACTTTGAAATATATAAGCTGCCCGATCGGCATGCCGAAATACACTCTTACGGGCTGTGTACAGGATATTTCAAGTGTCCATGTATTGCAAAAGCCCACGTCTCCTTTGCCCGCAGTGGCGTGTATATCGATACCCAATCTTCCAACACTCGATTTGCCTTCCAAAAATGGCACAGCAGCATGCGACTCGGTATACTCCATTGTGACGCCTAGATATAAGGTGCCCGGTTGCAGTACAAATCCCTCCTCTGGAATTTCAAAGATATTGATTTCGTTATGCTTTTTTGCATCGAGTACAGGGTCTTTGTAGTTTGCCAGATATTTGCCAAGGTGTACATCGTATGAATTGGTACCCAAACAGCTTCTATCAAAGGGCTCAATTACAATATCACCATCATTTATTGCTGTCATTATTTCTTTATCGGAAAGTATCATTTTGTAATATTTATTTTTGTTAAACAGCGCAAAGTTCGCAGACTTTGGCAGAAAACCAAAAATATTTCTGTCTTTAGGACAATCCTTTTTTAATTCCGATTCCTGAGGGACTGGGAATAAGTTTCACAACTTTGTTTATGTTTTTGATAAACTAGAAAATTCAGTTAAAAATTAGATTATTTTTTAATGCCTTATTTAAATGTTGGCTGCAACAAGGTTATTTTGAGAAGTAATTTCATTATTATCATAATAAAATTGTTTAGCCCATTCGCGGTATTGCCAAACAGGGCCGTCTCCCTTTGCCAAGGCAGGAGGTGTGATATAAATCTTGTTTTCCCAAATTTTAAAATCTTGAGAGACATCATGTTGATAGCCTTTAAAAGCTGTTCGAAGTATAAGGTCTCTGATAATATTTTTAGGAACCAATGTTAAAAGAGGGTGTATTTTAGAGGGTTTTTCGATGTTTTTAACCATGATTCCAATTTTTAGGTTAATATAATTTCCTTCGATAGGAGTTGGTAAAACAAAATGTCTTGTACTAATATTGAACTTAGGAATATAGGCCTCAACAATTGAATAACCCAAACCATGAGCCTCGGCGTAAAACTCTACTCTTATCAACTCATTTCGTTTGCCTAGAAATCCTGCCTTGCGGTGCATTGCGTAGGTAGCATTTAACATAGGCCCCTGAGTTGTGGCATCTTTTATAATCTCTACCTGTTTATAACCATGAACCGATGCAAAATGCCCAATATCCACACTATTTTCTGTGGTTTCCTGCGGATGACTGCGCAATTTCCAATCTATTGTCAGTAATTTTGACCAACCTTCCGATGCTATTTCGGGTACTTCCCAATCGGCACTTTTTCCTTGCATATCATGCCATATAAGGATAAAACCGTTTTTTTCTCGCAATTCAAACATTCTCAAACGAGCTTTAGGTGGTGGTTTTGTCGAATAGCCGGTTTTTGTGCAAATGCCATCAGCATTAAATTCAAAATCATGGAATGGGCATTTAATACAGTCTCCAACTATCTTGCCGCCATGTCCCAAATGAGCTCCCAAATGCGGGCAAAAAGAAGTTGAGGCACAAGCCTGACCATTTTCGAGACGAAAGAGTACTATCTCTTCCCCTACAAATTTTTTATTGAGAATTTGGCCTTTTTTCAGAGCATCAGATCTGTCAAGCACATACCAACCGTTTGGATAGGGATGTAATAATTCAGGTTTTGGAAACTGCATAATTTTATATTTAATTGTAAATTGCCACTAACAGGCCCTTAATTTGACTAGTCTAATTTATTTATTTAATGGGTAACATTTTTAACTATAAGTACCATATTTTAAATCCTTATATTTCAATGATTTTACGGTATTACGTGATCTATGCCCTTGTCCTTTTAAATGCAATTAAAAATATAAATTATAATCAAAAGAAGACATATGATTTGATTTAAAAAATAATTAAATTTTGAATTTGAGAAAACAACAATATTATTTTCGAGGAAGATTATCTTTGACAGAAATATCAAAGCGAACTATATGACAAATTTTCCTGTAGAACTGAATATACCCGTCGCCTGGGGTGACATGGATGCCTTTGGCCATGTTAACAATGTGCAATACATGCGCTATTTCGAAACAGCCAGGGTGAAATATTTCGATAATATGATGACAGGAGACGATGCTAAATCTACCATACAGCCGGTGTTGGCATCTGTTACAGCCAATTTTAAAGCACCTGTGGTTTATCCCGATAACTTAACGTTAAAAATTGGTGTTACTAAACTTGGAAACAGCAGTCTGAACATGTGTTGCGAAATGTATAACCAAAAAGGCATGCTCGTGCTCGAGGCATTCTGCACCATCGTAACCTTTGATTTTGTGCAACAAAAACCGGTTCCCATTCCCGAAAAAGTCAGGTCTTACATCGAAAGTCTCGAAGCGATTATATAACTCAGAAAAAAGACCATCATGGAGCAGAGTACAGTACTTCCTGATACTGATAAAGCTGTTGACTTTGACCTTGTCATCATCGGTTACGGCATGGTAGGTGCTGTAGCCGCCTTGCTTGCTGCCCAGTACAAACTAAAAATAGCCCTGATAGAAATAAGAAAAACCGATGACCTATACGTGCCAAAAGCAGGACGCATAGATGCCGATGTGATGAGAATCTTTGAGCAGTTGGGCTTTGACAGAAAGGATAATAATTTCCAAGCCTTGAAGGGCGCCAGGATTATGAATTCGAAAGGGAAGCAGCTTTTAGAATTTGAATACCCCGAATTGGATGGCTTTGCCCCAATGTACAGTATCTATCAGCCCGATTTACAACTGAAATTGCATACAAAGATTCAAGCGCAAAAAGACAATTTCAGCATTTTCGAAAGACATCGGGCAGAAGCCATAGAATTGCAAAAAGACAGGGTTAAGATTATTGCAAATGACCTTGAAAAGGATCTTTTCTTTGAGATAAATACCCGATTTCTGATCGCCTGCAATGGTCAGGAAAGCCTGGTTCCGGCTCAATGTGATTTTAATTACCGCTTTCTCGATTACACCAACTATAGCCTCAATATTGAAACAAAAAGCAATGAGGCCCTTTCGAGCGATAAATTTGCCATAACCTATGTGGATGGGAACTATCCCTTAACAGCCATTTATGACAGCGATTACCATCAGCGTTGGGAATTCAGACTTGATCCCGATACAATGGCAGCGCCCGATATTTATGATCGCATCAGAAAAGCCTTAGAAAATAAAATTCCCTGCGAATTTGAAATCCTCAATAGCTATCTCTATAAATACGAGACAAGAATTCTTGAAAAATGGCAAAGGAAAAGGATTTTTATAACAGGCGATGCGGCCCATGTTTTTCCACCTTATCTGGGTCTTGGACTTTCGGCCGGAATAAAAGATGTGTATAATCTGATTTGGAAAATTGCCTTGGTAGCCGATAAAAAAGTCAAAGGTCAAATTCTGGAGACTTATCAGCCCGAAAGAGAAGAGCAAATTAATTTTCTGTTGAAAGTAAATCAGGCTGTTCAGAAAATCGCTCCTGCCGCTTCAAAAGGTTTTTTTGATAGATTTTTTGCTGCAGTATCGATGGGTTTTTTTCAGAAAAAAATAAAGCTGCAATCAAAATATACCAAGGGTTTTATTGGTACTAAGCATAAGCTTGCCGGAACAATTTTTCCGCATTTCAATTACCACAACAATATGGCCAGGCCCGAGTCAGAGACCACGGTGTTATCTACAGCCTTTGTGCTGCTTGCCTTTGATGCGGACCCTGTCGATGCTGTCAGTGCTCAAAATATTGAATATTTGGCCAATATGTCTGTTCGCTTTTTGAGAATTAACTCAAAACAAGAAGGTTATAACAAAAGATTTGCTTCCTGTTTTACAGATGCAGATGGTCGTTTTGCTGCCTGGTGCAAAAAACAGCGCATTAAATATCTTATCCTTAAACCTGACAGGCTAGTCTTCGATGCCTTTAAAACAGAAAAAGAGCTGAATAAGGCTGTTGCATCTATGTCGGGAATTATTGAGCAAAGGAAAATGGGGAAGGGGGCGTTATAGAAAATATGGGGTGTGATGTTTTGTAGGTTCGCAATGCATTGCGA